>JAAYRE010000031.1 GCA_012518935.1 Clostridiales bacterium | reverse complement strand
GACATAAACTTAAGTCCTATAAAAAGTAAACCTAGACCAACTACTATTTCAGCAATATTTTTTCTTTTTTTGTCTTTACATAATAACGTAACAAAAGCACCAATTGCAATTAATACTGGTGCAATAAAGTCTGGTTTTAAGACTACACTCCACTCACTCATAGAAACAAGCCAGGCTGTTACTGTTGTACCTATGTTAGCCCCCATTATAACCCCTGCTGCTTGAATAAGATTCATTATTCCTGCATTAACAAATCCTACTATCATAACCGTGGTCGCTGATGAGCTTTGAATGATTGCTGTTACAAATACACCAACCAAAACAGCCTTAAATCTATTATTAGTTAAATAACCTAATAAGCGTTTTAACTTATTGCCTGCTGATTTTTGAAGACCATCTCCCATCATATTCATGCCGTATAGGAACATACCCAAACCACCGGCAAAAACAAAAATCACTTCTAACATCTCTAGTGTATTCATGCGTCCTCCTATTATTTACATATAAAAGTGTTATTAGCATACGAAATTAGGATAACATAGTTTAAATAATTCGTAAATATTTTTTATTTGATATTTTACTTATTTCTAGCTTAATTTTAACATTGGAAATATTTATAGAACAACCTAGGGCACTGTTCGCTATAAAACAGTGCCCCTAGTTATATTTTTATATTTGTTTTCCCATTCTAATTGGCTTTTAATCTAAACTTGTATTCCAGTCTGATTTTGTCAGCGATTAGAGCTATAAACTCAGAATTAGTTGGTTTACCCTTCCCATTACTAACTGTATATCCAAATAGCTCTTCTATTGTATCCATCTTTCCCCTACTCCAAGCAACTTCAATTGCATGACGAATTGCTCTCTCAACCCTACTTGGTGTAGTCTTATGCATCTTTGCAATTGATGGATAAAGTACCTTAGTGATGGAATTCAACATCTCAAGGTCATTAACTGACATAATAATTGCATCCCGTAAATATTGATAACCTTTTATATGAGCTGGAACACCAATTTCATGTATAATATTAGTAACATCAGTTTCCAGATTTCTCTCTACGTATGTACTTTTGTTCTCATATGCGCTTACCCTATGATTATCTATTAGTCTATTATGGTAATTCCCCTTTACCTGCTTAATTCGTGATAGTATTACGTTGCTATCAAATGGTTTCATAATGTAATAATTAGCCCCTAGTTCAAATGCATTCTCCGTTACCCCTTCTTGTCCAATAGCTGTAATAACAATAAATGAAGGACTTTTTTTGTATTCGGAATCCCTTTTAACCTTCTCCATTACACCTAGCCCGTCCAACTTTGGCATAATTAAATCCAGTAGTACTACATCCGGTTTCTTTTCCTTGATCATGTCTAATGCATCCATACCATTATCTGACTTACCTACTACTTCAATATCTGCATCTTCCTTTAGAATATCCTCTAGTAGATTCACCATCCTCTCGTTGTCATCGACAATTGCTACATTGATTTTGCTCATAATCTTTACCCAACCTCCATATTATTTTTACTACTCCATACTACTTTACCTTTTATCCCCTGTTCCATAAGATTGTATATGAACTTGTCATTTTGTGAACTTTGTTAAATATTTTGCAATTCATGTTACAATATATTCTAATTATATCTCTTTGGCAAAAATGCGTCAATGTATTTCAAGATGGCAATATTACCAAATAATACCTGCCAAATGACAACATTTTTTATTAATTTATAACATAATTAGCCATAAAAGTTCAAATATCGCTTTTCTTCTACAATCCCATGACTTATTATAGATGGGGATTTCATGTACTTATTGTAATATATTACCATTTCCCATTATAGACACTAGTCACTTATTATTCAATTCTTTCTTTTCGCACCATTCGACAGTAATAAATATAAATTATTAGCTTATTAAGGAGCGACCACAACATTTAGTGCCAACGAAAAATATTATCAATATTTTGTTATTAAAAGAGCAAGAACTTAATTGTTTTTTATAATATTTCGTCGACTTCTTTTTTTAACAAAAGATATTATTATTCTAATTTATTTACCATGTTTTCAATAAATGTACCATAACCCTTGGTTGAATCCTGTATAAAGACATGGGTAACCGCACCTATTATCTTATTATTTTGGATAATTGGACTTCCACTCATCCCTTGTACTATTCCGCCAGTTGTATTTAATAATCTCTCATCTGTAATTTTAATCACTAAGCCCTTACTGTGATTTGAATTACTCATATCAACTTTTTGGATCTCAATCTCGTAATCAACTATGCTTCCTTCAACCATACAACGAATATATGCTTTGCCTAATTTTACTTCCTGTTTGAAGCCTATTTTAGTGGGCTTAAATTCCGAATCGAATTTGTATTTGTGGTTAAGGGTGCCAAAGATACCTTGATAAGTATTATCAACTATAGTACCAATTCTATATTTCTCACTTTGCCTTATCATACCTATTAGTTCTCCTGGTTCCCCTTCCTTACCCTTTACAATATTAAGAATTTCAGCGTCAAATATGGAACCCTTACTTATTTCCATTAATAATCCAGTATCAACATCAGTAATACCATGGCCTAAGGCTCCAAAATATCCATTGGTAGAAACAAAAGTCAAAGTACCGATACCCTGAGTGTCATCTCTAATCCAGGCTCCTATTTTATAATCCCCATCTGCTGTGCTTACAGGAGCAATCTTTACTGTTATGATTTCTTTGTTACGTCTAACCTTAAGCCTAACAT
>JAAYRE010000004.1 GCA_012518935.1 Clostridiales bacterium | reverse complement strand
TATGCCAGAGTTATCCTTTGATGAAAGTATGGAAATATCAAAGATATATAGCATAGCTGGTCTTCTTGAAAACCAGGCCCTTATAACAAAACGTCCCTTTCGTTCTCCCCACCATACGATTACCAGTAGTGCCTTGGTTGGTGGCGGAAAAATTCCAAAGCCCGGTGAAATAAGCCTGGCACATAATGGGGTATTATTTCTTGATGAGCTTCCCGAATTTCAGAAAAACACCATTGAGGTCCTGCGACAACCCTTAGAAGAAAAGGCAGTTACTATATCTAGGCTTAATGCCACTTTTAGATATCCTGCAGGATTCATGGTAGTTGCTTCTATGAATCCTTGCTTTTGTGGTTTCTATCCTGATAGAAACAAATGCCATTGTTCTCTACCTATGGTAGAACGGTACCTAGGCAAGATATCAAAACCAATACTAGACAGAATTGATATCTGTATTGAGACAATGCAGATTGAATATGGGGAACTTCAATCTAAGGTAAAAGCTGAATCATCGGCAGATATTAGAAAACGTATAGCAATAGCAAGAAAAATCCAATTAGAAAGATATAAAAACACAAAGATCTGGTTTAATTCGCAACTTACACCTAAGACTATTAAGAAGTATTGCAAGCTGGAGGCAAAAGAGCAATCCCTGATGGAGCAGGCTTTTAGCAAGATGAACCTATCTGCAAGGGCCTACCACAGGATTCTAAAAGTTGCTCGCACCATAGCTGATTTAGATCAGAGTGAGACAATAAGCTCAAAGCATATCAGCGAAGCCATATGTTATAGAAGTCTTATACAATAAAGAGATAAGAAGGAAGTGATAATTAATGGATGAGAAAATATATAAGTATTGGATAGGTAGTATTCACAATTTAAGGGCCAAGAAGATAGAAGCAATATTAGAATATTTTACTAGCCCCAAAGATGCTTACTTGGCCTCTTATGAGTCCATGGAAAAGATGAGAAAAATCTGTAATGAGAAGAAGATTCATATAACAAGTAAAGATGTTGATTTAATAATGGCAAGTAAGGATAAAGAAAAGATAATTAAAAATTACGACTATCTTTGTAAACATGAAATAGATTTTATTACTAAGTTAGATGATACTTTTCCTGATAAGCTAAGACATATATATGATGGACCATTTTCTCTGTATATTAAGGGAAGACCTTTTCCCAGTGATAAAAAGTCCCTTGCCATAGTGGGAGCTAGAGAGTGCTCTATATATGGTAAGGAGATTGCCAAGCATCTCTCTGGTGCCATTGCTAGAGAGGGGGTAATAGTAGTAAGTGGTCTAGCCAGGGGAATAGACTCCTATGCTCATATAGGAGCCTTGTCTGTAGGAGGTAATACATATGGTGTAATGGGTTGTGGAATTGATCTTTGTTACCCAAGAGAAAATATTGAATTATATATGAATATGCAAAATGAAGGAGGTATCATATCGGAATATGGCCCCGGTATAAAGCCCTTGGCATATCATTTCCCTATGCGTAATAGAATTATCAGCGGGCTAAGTGATGGAGTTCTTGTGATTGAAGCAAGAGAAAAAAGCGGTTCTCTAATAACTGTGGATATGGGGCTTGATCAAGGAAAGAATATATATTGTGTACCTGGAAGAATTACTGACAAACTTAGTGGAGGAACTAACAATTTAATTAAAATGGGAGCTAAGATGGTAACTTCACCACAGGATATCTTAGAGGATTTGTTTTCATTTTATCACAATGATAATGATGCACAATTAAAGTTTAATGGTATTCTTAATGAAGATGAACAAACTCTATATGATGAACTTGGTTTATCTCCTAAGCATATTGAGGATCTTCATGGTTCTACTGGACTTGACATGGGAAAACTTATGGAAAACCTACTGTCTTTAGAGTTGAAAGATTTGATATCCCAACCTATGAAGAATTATTATATAAGAAAATATTCTACTTGAAACGAAAAGGAAAATAGTGTATGCTTGATAATGCGTTTTATTTGAGGCTATTATATATATCATAATAAATCAAATATTATTAACTATAAAGAACTGTTTTCACATAGAAGAGGAGTATGATTATGCCAAGATATCTTGTAATTGTGGAATCTCCGGCAAAAGCGAAGACCATAAAAAAGTTTTTAGGAAGTAATTATGAAGTGCTTGCATCCAATGGGCATGTTAGAGATTTACCAAAAAGTCAACTAGGTATTGATATTGAAAATGATTACGAACCTAAATATATAACTATTCGAGGAAAAGGAGATTTGCTAGCAAATCTTCGAAAAGCAGTAAAAAAGGCAGATAAAGTATATCTTGCAACTGACCCAGATAGGGAAGGAGAAGCTATATCATGGCATTTGGCTAATTCTTTGAAGCTAGATGAAAAATCACAGAAAAGGATTGTATTTAACGAGATTACAAAGGATGCCGTAAAATCATCTATAAAAAATGCTAGAAAACTGGATATGGATTTAGTGGATGCTCAGCAGGCAAGAAGAATTCTAGATCGTTTGGTAGGATATACGATTAGTCCACTTCTTTGGAGTAAGATAAAAAGAGGACTCAGTGCAGGAAGAGTACAGTCTGTGGCACTTAGAATTATATGTGATAGAGAGAATGAGATTAATTCCTTTATACCAGATGAATATTGGAATCTAGAAGCTGAATTTAACTTAAAAGGAAGTAAAAACCCCTTAATAGCAAAATATTTAGGCAAAAATAAGAAAAAAACTGTTATATCATCAGAAGATGAAGCCTTAAGCATAGTTAAGGAGTTAGAAAATGCTAAGTTTATTATAAAAGAGATTATGAGAGGAGAAAGAAATAGAAAGGCTCCCCTACCCTTTATTACCAGTACCCTACAACAAGAAGCAGGAAAACTTCTTTATTTTTCTACCAGGAAGACAATGCAGATTGCACAGCAGTTATATGAGGGTATCAGTATAAAAGGCCATGGTAGTGTAGGTTTAATTACTTATTTGCGTACAGATTCTATAAGAATAAGTGATGAAGCTGATAAGGCAGCAAAGGAATTTATTGGTGCAACATATGGAAGTGATTTTGTAGCTGATGAAGCAAATCTTGGCCGTTCTGGTAAGAAGATACAAGATGCCCATGAAGCAATCCGTCCAACCAATGTTGAATTTATACCATTAGAGATTAAAGATTCTTTAAGCAGGGATCAATACCGTCTCTATCAGCTTATATGGAATAGGTTTGTTGCCAGCAGGATGCAATCAGCCAGATACGAAACAATTTCAATTAGGATTGAAGCCAATAATCATTGGTTTTCAACCTCAGCCTCAAGGCTTAAGTTTGAAGGCTTTTTGAAGGTGTATAAGCAGGAAGGAGAAGAAGATGAGTCCAAGGCTAATTATAAGTCTCTCAATGAGGGAGATGTCCTAAGTCTCAATGAGTTAAGAAAAACTCAGCACTTTACTCAACCCCCTGCTCATTTTACTGAAGCAAGCTTGGTTAAAACTTTAGAAGAGCTGGGAATAGGAAGACCTAGTACTTATGCTCCGACCATTAGTACTATTATTGCTAGAAGATATGTTATTAAAGAAAATAAAAATCTATATGTAACTGAGCTTGGTGAAGCGGTAAATGACATCATGGTTAATGAATTTTCCAGTATAGTAGATGTTAATTTTACTGCAAATATGGAATCCTTGCTTGACTGTGTAGAAGATGGCACTGTTGCATGGAAGACTGTTATAAGAAATTTTTATCCTGATTTAGAGATAGCAGTTAATAAAGCTCATGAGAAGCTGGATAAAATAGAAATTGCCGATGAGGTTACAGAAGAAATATGTGATGTCTGCGGTCGTAATATGGTTATAAAATATGGCCCCCATGGTAAATTCCTGGCTTGTCCCGGTTTCCCTGAATGTAGAAACACTAAGCCCTACCTTGAAAAAATAGGTATTGAATGTCCATCTTGTGGCGGGGAGATTGTAATTAGAAAGACAAAAAAAGGTCGAAGATATTTTGGTTGCAGTAATCACCCTGATTGTACTTTCATGACCTGGCAGAAGCCTTCAAAGGAAAAGTGTGTAAGATGCGAAAGTGTACTTCTGGAAAAAGGAAATAAATTAGTTTGTAGCAATGAGAATTGTGGGTATGTAACATCTGATAAGAGCAAGGAAGAGTTATAAATACAGGACAAATAATGTCGCAATATTATAAAAACACAATTAAAAATATCAAATTGTCTGTAAATAGGTGTCAAAATATATAAATAAGTATTGTTTTTCAAAATAATATGTGATAAAATGATATAGATAATACAATAAATGGAGGATATTATTAATGAGTGTACAATTGCTTGATAAAACGAGGAAGATTAATAATCTTCTTCATAATAACAATTCCCATAAGGTAGTCTTCAATGACATCTGTGAAGTACTAAGCGACATCCTAAAATCCAATGTCCTAGTTATAAGTCGTAAGGGCAAGGTATTAGGTGTTAAGAATAGAGAAGATATCGTAGAAATTAACGAATTGATTAAAGATTCTATCGGCAGGTATATTGACAGCTTATTAAACGAAAGACTCCTAAACATACTATCTACTAAAGAGAATGTTAATCTTAGAACTCTGGGTTTTGAGTTTGATGGTTTGGAAGATTACCAAGCGATTATAACACCCATTGATATTGCTAGCGAGAGATTAGGAACATTATTTATATATAAGACCGGTGAGCAGTATAATATAGATGATATTATTCTAAGCGAATACGGTACAACAGTAGTAGGTCTTGAGATGATGCGGGCTGTTAATGAAGAAACAGCTGAAGAAAACCGCAAAGTTCAGATTGTAAAATCAGCAATTGGCACCTTATCTTTCTCCGAGCTTGAAGCCATACAACATATCTTTTCTGAGTTAAAAGGTAGTGAAGGAATACTTGTGGCAAGTAGAATAGCTGATAGAGTAGGTATAACCAGGTCGGTTATTGTTAACGCTTTAAGGAAATTTGAAAGTGCTGGGGTTATTGAATCCCGTTCATCTGGCATGAAGGGAACTTATATAAAAGTACTTAATGATGTAGTATTTGATGAATTGAAAAAATTACAAAAATAAACATAGATTTACACAAAAGGATTTGTGGCTAGCCATAAATCCTTTTTTCATTAAATATTAACAATTTATGATAACATTCGTCTACAATATGTGGTACTAATCTACTATATTTACAAATATATCTTGTGTTTTTTCTAATATTTATTATAATTGTAATATATGGAGGTAATGGATAATGATAGGATCTAATGCTTTCAATTATATTAATGTACTTAATAAGGCTGCTGATGCTAGCTGGAAGAGAAATGAAGTAATAGCCAATAATATAGCAAATGTAGATACACCAGGCTATAAGAGAAAAGATGTAGAATTTGAATCCTTTTTGATGACAGCACTGACAGGAGACGATTCCTTGGACAAACGTGTTGCAAAGGTCAGAATGGATAATTTGAATGCCCAGGTTTATACAGACAATGCTAACCTTAGTTATCGTCTAGATGGGAACAATGTGGATATTGATACAGAAACTGCTAATCTGGCAGAAAATCAGATTCGTTATTATGCACTAATGGATTCAATGCAACAAGAGTTTAATAGACTTAAGATGGTATTACAGAACCAATAAAGCATTCTTAGTTAGGAGGAATTAAGATGTCAGCATTTAACGGAATGAATATCTCTTCCAGTGGAATGAGTGCTCAAAGGCTCAGGATGGACGTGATTTCACAGAATATAGCCAATGTTAATACCACTAGGGATGAGAATGGTAACCCATATAGACGTAAGGCAGTGGTTTTTTCTGAAAAGGACTCCACACCATTTCAAGAGGTCTTTATGAAGACTGCAGGGGTAGCTGGTAGTGGAGTTAAGGTTACACAGATTATAGAAGATAATAAAACTGCCATGCGAAAGGTTTATGACCCAAGTCATCCTGATGCAGATGATACAGGTTATGTTACTTATTCTAATGTCAATATTGTGCAGGAGATGACAGACTTAATAGATGCAAGCAGATCATACGAGGCTAATGTAACAGCATTTAATGCAACTAAGAATATGGCACTAAAGGGCTTAGAGGTAGGAAAATAAGAGGAGTGGGTAGATAATGAATATTACATCGATTGGCAGTTTAAGTGAACTTAGTAAATATGACATTAATTCAACCACAGGAGCAAAAGTTAATAGGAATGCTGCTTTTGAGACAATATTTGAGGCTGCAACTGGGATTATAAAAGATACCAACAAATATACTAATGAAGCTGAGGAGGCTGAGATGGCATTTTCACTGGGCCTTATGGATAATACTCACGATTTGCAGGTGGCGCAGCAGAAGGCTAACTTGGCACTGCAATTTACCGTTGCAGTACGTAACCAGGTTATGAGTGCTTATAAAGAGATTATGAATCTGCAATTCTAGAAACTATCAATTCTAAGGAGTAGGGGACATGGGAGATAGGCTAAAACAAATTCCGCAACAATTGTTAGAATTTTGGAGTAAATATACTAAAAAACAAAAGACCATATTAATCAGTGTTGTCAGTGTAATTATTATAGCATTTGCAGTATTAATATATATTACAGGTCGAGTAGAATATGAGGAACTTACTATTTGCGAGAATCCTAAGGAAGCAAGTGCTGTTGTTGACCTATTAAAAGCTGAAAATATTGATTATAAACTTGGTTCTGATGATGTGACTGTTTTAGTCGATATTAAAAGGTATTCTGATGCAGTTTTATTACTTGCCAGTAATGATATGCCTTCAACCGGACTTACCCTGGACGAACTACTTAATAATAGTCTTAGTACGACTAATAGTGATAGAAATCTAAAACTGAATCTTTATATTCAGAATCAGTTAAAAAAATACATAAAAACCATGGAAGGAGTATTAGAGGCAGAAGTATATTATATTCCAGTGGATAATATTAATTCCATATTAACGACACAAAAGGAAACCAGTGCCAGTGTACTCCTGACTGTAGATAAAAAATTCGAAAAAGACACAGCTGAAACTATTGCAGAAGTAGTAGCTTCAGTTATTGGCAATTCTAATTCAGATAGTATAAAAGTAGCAGATCAAAATGGTAATCTGCTTTTTGGTGGTGCCCAGGATCTTTATTCTGGTAATGCCTCCTCTAAAGAAGAATACCGTGAAATGCTACGTAATACTTTTATTAACAATCTATATATGGGTTTAATAAAGAGCGGGTATGATGACGTTGTAATCATGCCCAATTTGTCGTTGGATTTTAAGAAGGTTACAGAGTTATATACAGAATATCTTCCTGCAGAAGGACAAGAACAAGGTGTATACGGACATAGCTATACCTATAGTTCTGAAAATGCTGGTTACTCAGGAGGAGGAATTCCAGGCACATCTTCTAATGACGAGACAAGTTATATGATAGATGATGGGTCAAGTTCAACAGGCAGTGTGGATATTGAAGAGTATGATTATCTTCCTAATGAGAGAATAACCAATATAGAATATGAATTAGGAGCAATAATTCCTGAGGAATCTTCTGTAAGTATCCTACTTCGTAAGATAAATACTATAACAGAAGAACAACTAGAAAAGGATGGGCTTCTAGAGGAGATAACATTTGATGAATATGTTAGGGCAAATAGCTTTGAAACCAAATTAGCAGTAGACCCAGACATTGTGTCTATGGTGTCCTTTGCTACAGGTATATCAGAGAATGATATACAGATTACAGCCATTGAATTACCTGTATTTGTACCTAAGGTAGTTGAGATAAGAGAATGGACCGATTATCTTCAGGTTATTCTAGCCATTTTAATAGTTGCACTATTGTTATATGTAGTATTTAAAGGAGTTAGGCCAATTGAGGTTACAGAGCTTGAGCCAGAGTTATCAGTTGAGCAACTTCTTGCTACTACGAAAGAGAACCAGGTTCTTGAAGATGTTGACTTTGATGAAGGTTCCGAAATACGTAAGATGATAGAAAAATTCGTTGATGAAAAGCCTGATTCAGTTGCACAACTTCTGCGTAACTGGCTTAATGAAGATTGGGAATAAGGAGGAAAGACATGGCAAGAACAAGCAGTAATGAATTGTCAGGAGTTCAAAAAGCAGCAATACTGTTGATATCCTTGGGGCCTGAGCGGTCAGCTAGTATATTTAAGCACTTAAAAGAGGATGAAATAGAGACCTTGACCTTAGAGATTGCCAACACACGAAGTATTTCTCCGGCCACAAAGGATCAGGTTTTAGATGAATTTTATGAAATATGTCTTGCCCAGCAATATATAGCTGAGGGTGGTATTAGTTACGCCAAAGAATTACTGGAGAAGTCCTTTGGTGTTGAAAGAGCTAAGGAGGTTATTAGTAAGCTTACTGCTTCACTACAGGTTCGTCCTTTCGAGTTTGTTAGAAAGACAGACGCTACCCAATTATTAAACTTTATCCAGGATGAACATCCACAGACCATAGCCCTGATTCTATCCTATCTTTCTTCTTCACAGTCATCTGCTATTATATCATCCCTAGCACCAGACAAACAGGCAGATGTTGCAAAGCGTATAGCCATGATGGATAGGACATCCCCAGATGTTATTAAGGAAGTGGAGCGGGTCTTAGAGCGTAAGTTGGCTTCCTTAGTAAATCAGGATTACACTATTGTAGGTGGTGTAGACTCAATCGTAGAGATCTTAAATACAGTAGATCGGGGTACAGAAAAACATATTATGGAGACCTTGGAGATCGAAGAACCAGAGCTGGCTGATGAAATCCGTAAGAAGATGTTTGTATTTGAAGATATCTTAAGCCTTGATGATAAATCTATTCAGAGAGTTCTTAGGGAAGTTGATAATAATGAGCTGGCAGTTGCTCTTAAGGGTGCTACTGAATAAGTTCAGAATGTTATCTTTAATAATCTATCTAAACGCCTGGCAGCCATGATTAGAGAAGATATGGAATATATGGGTCCTGTAAGGTTAAAGGATGTTGAAGAAGCTCAACAGAGAATTGTTAATGTAATTAGAAAGCTGGAGGATTCCTCTGAAATCATCATCTCTAGAGGCGGAGGTGACGAAATAATTTTCTAATATAATCAAGTCCTATACTATTAAATATAAGCCCGGTAGTAAGGTGACAATTGATTACAAGAAAAAGAATGAAGAGATTATGGCAAGGCTATCAAATCAACCGCTGAAAGCTTTACTTAATGAAGGATTTGAAGATGGGGTTGAAGCTGAACAGGTGGATATGATTCAGTTAGAGGAAGAGCAGATAAAAAAAGCTGAGGCCATAGTTAAGGATGCCAAAAAGCAAGCTAAAGATATATTAGAAAAGGCAAAAGAAGAGGCTGCTAAATTAAAAGATGATATTTTTAAAAAGGCAGTAGAACAGGGGTACGAAGCTGGATTAAATAATAGCAAGGTAGAAATTGAACAAATTAAAAACAATCTAAAGGAGCTTGAAGAACAACAAATAGCTGAATATCACTCCTTGCTGGCAGGTATAGAGGGCCATGTTTCAGATATAATTGCCTCACTTATAACAAGGCTAACAGGCATCTTAGTTGAAGATAAGATGGATATTATAAACTACCTGGTTGAAAGGGCACTTTTAAATAATGACGATTTAGAAAATTATAATATACGTGTATGTGCTGAGGATTTTGAAGCCATATCATCAAAAAAGAACCACATAGAAGAGATAGTAGGTCAAGAAATTCAGATTACTATGGACTCAAAGCTATCAAAAAACCAATGCTTGATAGAAACAGATAATAAAGTGATTGATTGTAGCTTAGACGTTCAACTAAATAACTTAGTTACAGATATAAGAATGCTTTCAAGTATTTAGAAATGCAAAAATAATGTCGATATACATGATAAACAGATTAGTCCAAGGGAAGCAGAGAAAGCAGGAGCAAATGGATGTAATTAACTTTGACAAATATAAAATGTTATTAGATAAAAACTATCATAAAGAATTAGGTAGAGTAACCAAAATGGTTGGTTTGACCTTGGAAGCAACCGGCCCTGCCTCAAATCTAAATGATGTTTGTTATATAATAAATGAAGATAGTAAGGAAAAGAAGATAGCTGAGGTAGTAGGATTTCGTGAAAATAGAATACTTCTAATGCCCTATGATGATATGACAGGAGTAGGTATCGGAAGCTTGGTAGAGAATTCGGGTGCCTCCTTTAAAGTACCTGTAGGAGAAGAACTTCTAGGTAGGGTATTAGATGGCTTAGGAAACCCCATGGATGGCTCTCAGATTAATTGTACTAAGTTCTATGAGGCAGAAGCAGCCCCACCAGATCCCCTAAAAAGAAAACTTATTGATAAGGTATTACCTTTAGGAGTTAAGGCTGTTGATGGAATGCTTACAGTTGGAAAAGGTCAAAGGATTGGAATATTTGCCGGTAGTGGTGTTGGAAAGAGCACATTGCTTGGTATGTTTGCTAGAAACACAAAGGCCGATATAAATGTTATAGCCCTAATAGGCGAGCGGGGCAGGGAAGTTCGTGAGTTTATTGAAAGAGATCTGGGAGAAGAGGGACTTAAGCGGTCAGTTGTTGTAGTAGCAACATCAGATAAACCTGCCTTAATAAGAAAAAAGGCTGCTAAGACAGCTACAGCTATTGCAGAGTATTTTCGTGATCAAGGAAAAGATGTACTTCTCATGATGGATTCCTTGACACGATTTAGTATGGCTCAAAGAGAAATTGGACTAGCTTCAGGAGAACCACCGGTTTCCCGGGGATATCCTCCCAGTGTATATGCTGAGATGCCAAAGCTTCTTGAAAGGGCAGGTAATTCGGAAAGGGGATCCATAACCGGTTTATATACAGTATTGGTGGACGGTGATGATTTTAATGAACCGATAACAGACACTGCAAGAAGTATTTTAGATGGACATATCATGCTATCAAGAAAGTTAGTACATAAGAATCATTATCCAGCCATTGATGTCTTACAAAGCATTTCCAGAGTTATGAATCAAGTTGTAACATCAGAACATAAGGTTGCATCAGGGAAGCTGAAGAATGTTTTGGCTACGTATGAAGAGGCTGAAGATATAATTAATATTGGAGCTTATAAAAAAGGCTCTAATCCTGATATCGATTATGCTATTTCTAAAATACAAAGGGTTAATGAGTTTTTAATGCAAGAGATAGATGAAAAGCTGGAGTTTGATGATGAAGTCACTATGTTAAAGGAGATTTTTGAAGAATAATGAAAAAATTTCGTTATAGCATGGAAAATATACTTAGGATTAAGCTAAAGCTTGAAGATCAGGCTAAGATTTCCTATGCAAATGCCAGAAATCGCCTTAACACTGAGGAAGAAAAGCTGCTTGCTTTAAGGCAGAAGAAAGCATCCTATGAGGATGAACAACGTAATCTCAACGGGAGTAAATTAGATTTATTCAAATTAAAGGAGCTTTCACAATCAATAGAGATTATGAAGATAAACATAAAGGAACAAAGGGCGGTTATAAGTATGGCTGAACAGCGTCTAGAGGTTGCAAGAATCCGCCTAAATGATGCAATGATTGAGAGAAAGACCCAGGAGAAATTAAAGGAAAAAGCTTGGCAAGAATATATGAAGGAATTTGAAGCCGAAGAGCAGAAGGAAATTGACGAACTAAACAGTTTTAACTATGGTTCTGCTATTTGAGGAGGATAGATGATGGCTAGGAAAAATAGGGCAGGTAGTGATAATAGAGAAGGTAGCAAGGTATTGACAATCTTGATTGCTCTTATGATAGCCATTATTTGGTTTGCTATATTTGGATTGTTAATTAAGTTTGATGTTGGGGGATTTGGCTCAGGAGTATTAAGACCTATCCTTAAGGATGTGCCTATTATTAATATGATTCTTCCCGATGTTTCTGATACTCAGCTGGCTCTTGAAAATGATTATGCCTATACTTCCTTGGCTGAGGCTGTATCAAGGATTAAGGAGCTGGAATTGACCATAGAAGAGATGGAGCAAATTCAAGAAGGAGAAAAGGCACAAGTTGAGGAGCTTTTAGCCGAACTAGAACGGCTTAAGATATTTGAAGAGAATCAAGAGGAATTTGAAATCAGACAGCAGGAATTTGATAAGAATGTGGTTTTTGCCGAAGCTGCTCCTGATTTGGAGGAATATAAAAAATATTATGAGGATATTAATCCTGCCAATGCAGAATTAATCTATAGACAGGTAGTGGAGCAATTACAATATTCAGACGCAATTCAAGAAAAAGCTGATATATATAAGAATATGGATCCAGAAGCAGCTGCCCGGGTACTAGAAACCATGACAGCTGATGTGGAATCTGTGGCAAAGATTCTTCTTGCTATGAAGCCGAAAGAAAGTGCCAAAATCTTAGCTGAAATGGATCATGTAATGGCGGCTAAGATTACTAAGAAGATGTTGGATATGGATGAAGAACGACTAGCGAAGTAAAAAGGTCACATCAGGAAGAAATTAAAAGCTTCCTGTTGAGATAAATATTATAAGGAAAGGAGGAATGAAAAGCCATGACGCAAAGCGTAGTTGCACAGACTACGGGGATTATTGGTATAGCCTATGATTGGAGAACCGAGGCCAATCGGACTAAAGGCAGTGATTTTGACTTGTTTCTAGATAAGAGTCTACTTGGAAAAGGCAACTTCCAGTCTGCTAGAAGGTCAAAGACTGCCACGGACAGATTAGATACTTCAATGAACAAGCCACTGACAGGGTATAAGGAAAGTAAGATTTCCAAGATAGGTTACGACGGATTAGCTAGGATAGATAATAAGTTAGATGAATCAGATAAAATTGACAATCTAGATACTAAATCAATGGAACTTATTTTAGGACTTTATGGTCAAATCCAGAGTCTTATTATGGAAGAGCTTAATCTTACCCCTGAAGAACTTGACTTAATGATGACAGATATGGGTATAGGATTATCTGATCTTTCAAAGCCCCAGGTAATTATGGAAATGCTACTTAATAGCCAGGGACTATCTGAGCCAAGTGAAATTCTTTTTGATGAAGAGCTACATAATACATTTCAAAAAATCTTAGCTTTTGTAGAGGATATTAAGCTGCATATTCCAGCTAATATGACTGAGGATGACATCAAAATGATACTTGCAGATAGTCTAGAAGTTAGTGATAACCTGGATTTTGAGATTATAGCAGAAAATTATGATGACCAAGAGTCACTGCTTGTGAAAGATTCAGATATGTCAAAGGACATATGGGGATCCAAATCAAAGGTTGAAACACAGCAAGTAATCTTCGAAGACAGTGTCAACAACTATAAGAATCAGCCTATAACAGCAGAGGATAACAGTGATCTGACCAATACAAGTACAGAGGATTTTGCTAATACAAGGGATTTGTCAGATACAAAGGATAGGGACAGCAGAACTTACGAGATAGAAGGATTTGAGGCATTTGTTGATAATCTAAGTACAAATTACGAAAAGCCCATAGTAGAATTTACTAATGATGAGGTAAGATTTTATGACATTAGAGATATTGCTTTACAGTTAATCGAGAAAATTCGTGTTATGGAAAGACCAGGACAGACAACAATGGAGCTTCAATTATATCCGGAACATCTAGGTAAGGTAAGTATAACGGTTACTTCTAGAGAAGGTCTTATGACAGCAGGCTTTGTCGTAGAAAATGACCTGGCTAAAGAAGCCGTGGAAAGTCAGATGATTATTCTTAAGGAAAATCTTGCTGAACAAGGAATTAAAGTAGATACTATTGATGTTACAGTAGGCGGATACACCTTCAATCAGAATAGACATTCTGGCGAAGACAGTCATACAGCTAGAAAGAATGGGGATACAGGACGAAAGATCACCTTCCAAGAAGCAGTAGCCATGGATGAAGAGCCTATAGATTCTGATAAGACAGACTACATTATGGGGACTATGGGACATAGCATTAACTATAAGGCATAGCTTCATATATTAAAAAAGGAGGAAAGCCATGAGTGAACTAATTAAGAAAGTTAAAGATGGTGTGATCGAGCAGTCAAGCAGTAGTACAAATACTGGGAAAACAGCGAAGAATGAGCTAGGTAAGGATGCTTTTTTACAGCTACTAGTTACACAGATGAAGTATCAAGATCCCCTAAACCCCAGTTCAAATACTGAATATGTTGCCCAGCTAGCAACATT
>JAAYRE010000003.1 GCA_012518935.1 Clostridiales bacterium | reverse complement strand
ATATTTACAAGGCTCCTTCAACACCCTTTGTTGCCACATTTATCGGGCAATCGACTACCATAGGTCAATACAGAGTATTAAAAGGCTATGAAGATTTAGATAATTATGACAAGGCAGTTATTCGACCGGAGTTTTTTGTCATAAGAAAAAGCAATGAAATAAGGGAATATATGAGCCTGGCTGAAGAGGGAATTATTGAAGATATATCCTTTCGTGGAGGGCATCTAGAAATAAAAGTCAGGGTCAAGGATATGCAATTAGTGACCAATCGGTCCCTGGATGAGTCCTCATTATCAGTGGGAGAACAAGTTTATGTATTAATCTATCGTTTATATCTATTTGGGAATAATAAAACTATTTTGCTGGAAAATCCAGCTATGGTGGATAATAATTCAGTATTTATTTAAGGGGTGAGAAGGCTAAAGATGATCAAAGAGATTGAGATTAAAGAATTAAGGACTGATGTTTTTATTATAGGTGGAGGTACAGCTGGCTGTTATGCAGCTTTAACCTTAGCACAGAATCCCAAAGTTTCAGTTTTAATTGCAGATAAGGCCAATATTAAGCGAAGCGGCTGTCTGGCTGCAGGGGTTAATGCAATTAATGCATATATAGTTAAAGGTAAGAGACCAGAGGACTATGTGGATTATGCAGTAAAAGACGCTGGGGGTATCGCCCGGGAAGACTTACTGCTAACTATGGCCCAGGGGCTAAATACGGTGACTAAGAGGCTTGAGGAACTGGGGCTGGTAATTCTAAAAGATGATAAGGGCGAATACATGGCCCGGGGAGATAGAAATATTAAGATTAACGGAGAGAATATTAAAGTAATTTTAGCCAATGCAGTTAATAAAAGTCCCAATGTGAAAGTCTTAAATCATGTGAACGTTATAGATTATATCGTTATAGACCATAAGATATATGGAGCCTTAGCCATAGATGTATACCAGGAAACTCTATATGTAATTTATGCTGATAAAGTAATCTGTGCCACAGGGGGGGCATCGGGCTTATACAAACCCAACAACCCTGGTTTCTCCAGGCATAAGATCTGGTATCCTCCCTTTAATACAGGGGCAGGTTATGCCATGGGAATTAGGGCAGGTGCAGAGATGACTACCTTTGAGATGAGGTTTATAGCCTTAAGATGTAAGGATACTATAGCCCCAACTGGAACTATAGCCCAAGGGGTAGGGGCCAAGCAGATTAATTCTCTAGGTGAAGTATATGAAGCTAAATATGGGCTTACTACTTCTGAAAGGGTCTATGGAACTGTCCGAGAAAATCTTGAGGGTAGAGGCCCCTGTTATCTTAAAACTGTTGGGATTAGCCCAAAGCAGGATGAAGAATTAAAGAAAGCCTACCTTAATATGGCACCAAGCCAAACCTTAAAGTGGATAGAGGAAGGGAAAAACCCCAGTGAGCAAAATGTAGAGATAGAAGGAACAGAGCCTTATATTGTGGGTGGTCATACTGCCAGTGGTTATTGGGTAGATACTTATAGAAGAACAACTATTGATGGTTTATACGCTGCTGGAGATGTGGCAGGGGGATGTCCCCAGAAGTATGTAACTGGAGCTATGGTTGAAGGAGAAATTGCAGCTAAAACAATTCTATGGGAATTAGAAGGGGAGGAAGCCAAACATAATGGGCTAAAGGAGAAAATCACATCTATAATAGAAGCCAGAAAAAGAGAAATTGAAACCATATTAAATAGAAAACAGCCTATGTTCTCGGTGGAAGAACTAGAGGAAGCAATGCAAAAGGTTATGGATGCTTATGCAGGGGGTATTGGAAGTCATTATCAGTATAATAGCAACAAGTTAAAGATAGCTGAAGGAAAAATCAGGGAACTTATACAATTAAGTGAAGAACTGGCAGCTGAGGATATGCACGAATTGTTATTTGTCTATGAGTTAAAGGATCGGCTTATATTATGCCTGTCAGTGATAGCCCATTTAGAAGCTAGAAAAGAAACCAGATGGTATAGCTTTGCTGATAACTTAGACTATCCCCATAGGGATGATAATTGGCTTAAGTATGTGAATTCCATATATAAAAATGGGCAAATACAAATAATCCTGCGAGATCTGGTGGGACGGGAGGATGTATATGAGCATAATAATTGATGAAAGAAAGTGTGTAGCTTGTAGAAAATGCTTATCAGTTTGTCCTGGTAACTTAATTAAAAGTAAGGGGTCTGGTAAGGCTTATATTAAGTATCCGAAAGACTGTTGGGGCTGTACCTCTTGCATAAAAGAATGTAATCAAGGGGCCATAGCTTTTTACCTTGGGGCAGACATAGGAGGCAGGGGAAGTAAACTCACTGTTGAAAACCAAGGGGATATTCTCCGCTGGAAAATCGAAAAAAGAAACAAAGAAGTACATATTATTGAAATTGATAAAAAGGAAGCAAATAAATATTAATAATAAGGGGGAAATTGTTATGGGTGAATTAACTCATTTAGATGAATTAGAGGCAGAGGCTATTTATATTATGCGAGAAGTTGTAGCAGAATGTGAAAAGCCGGTTATGCTTTATTCCATTGGTAAAGATAGCTCTGTTATGCTGCATTTAGCATTGAAGGCCTTTTACCCAGAAAAGCCACCATTTCCATTACTTCATGTAGATACCACATGGAAGTTTAAGGAAATGATACAATTCCGTGATCAAGTAGCAAAAAAATTAGGCATAGAGATGCTTGTATATATCAATGAGGAGGCCATAGCCCAAGGTATTAATCCCTTTGACCATGGTCCTGCATATACCGATATATTAAAGACCCAAGCCTTAAAACAGGCTCTGAATAAATACGGCTTTACTGCTGCCTTTGGGGGTGGGCGACGGGATGAAGAAAAATCCAGAGCTAAAGAGCGGATATTTTCCTTTAGAAATGAGGCCCATGGATGGGATCCTAAGAATCAAAGACCAGAGATGTGGAAATTATTTAATACTAAGATTAATAAAGGGGAAAGTATGAGGGTGTTTCCTATTTCCAATTGGACAGAAAAAGATATCTGGCAATACATAAAGAGAGAGAAGATTGAGATTGTTCCCCTATATTTTGCTAAGGAAAGACCAGTGGTATATAGAGATAACAATATTATTATGGTTGATGATGACAGAATGAAACTTTTACCAGGAGAGGTAGTAGAAGTTAAAAAAGTAAGGTTTAGAACCTTGGGCTGCTATCCTTTAACCGGTGGTAGCGAATCTGAGGCCACCACCTTAGATGATGTTATTGAAGAGACCTTAGGGGCCATATCTTCCGAGCGAACTACCCGTGTAATTGACAGTGAAGAGGTTGGGAGCATGGAAAGAAGAAAGAGAGAGGGGTATTTCTAATGAATGGTTTACTAAAATTTATCACCTGTGGAAGTGTAGATGATGGTAAATCCACTCTCATAGGACATATCTTATATGATGCTAAATTATTATATGCAGATCAAGAAAAAGCTCTGGAATTAGACAGTAAGATGGGAAGCAGGGAAGGAAAACTAGATTATTCCCTCCTTCTTGATGGACTTATGGCTGAGAGGGAACAGGGAATTACCATAGATGTGGCATATCGATACTTTACAACTGATAAGCGGAGTTTCATCGTAGCAGATACACCGGGCCATGAAGAATATACAAGAAACATGGCAGTTGGAGCATCCTTTGCAGACCTGGCTGTTATCTTGATTGATGCCAAGCAAGGGCTGCTTCTGCAGACCAGGCGTCATGCCAGAATATGCTCCTTAATGGGAATAAGATATTTTGTATTTGCAGTAAATAAGATGGATTTAGTGGGATATGATGAGCTAAAGTTTACAGAAATCAAAAGTCAAATAGAAAAATTAAGTAGGGAGCTGTCCTTGGAAAGTGTAAAGATTATCCCTGTATCAGCCACAGAAGGAGACAATATCACAAAAAAATCAGAAAATATGTCTTGGTATAATGGGGAAGCTTTATTAACCTATTTAGAAAAGGTAGATATCAATCAATATCCAGAAACAGGTTTTTATATGCCAGTACAAAGGGTTAGCAGGCCAAACCATGAATTTAGAGGATTTCAAGGGCAGGTTGAAGCTGGAGAAATTACTGTTGGTGATGAGATTACCATCTTACCCAGTAAAGAAAAAGCTCTAATTAAAAATATCTATGTAGGAGATAGGGCAAGGGATAAAGCTATAAAAGGTCAACCAGTTACCCTTCAACTGAATAGAGAAGTGGATGTATCCAGGGGTTGTGTATTAATGAGGGATACAGAGATTAAGACTTCTAAACAGTTTCATTCCACAATCTTATGGATGGATAATAGGGATTTAATCCAAGGAAAAGAATATCTAATAAAGGTAGGAACTAAGCTAATTCCAGGGGTGGTATCCAAGATAGAGTATCTGATTGATGTAAATTCTGGCACCCATACAAAGCGTACTTCTATATCTAAAAACGAGATAGCCCTTTGTGAAATCATATTATCCGATAGGATAGCTATAGATGAGTTTGATCAGCATAGAACCTTAGGGGAACTTATCCTAATTGATAGGATTTCCAACATGACCTCAGCCTGTGGTGTGGTGAAGGAGATAGTTGAATATAATGAAAAACTGGATAAGAAATCAGTTTT
>JAAYRE010000030.1 GCA_012518935.1 Clostridiales bacterium | reverse complement strand
TGCGTAACATATTACCAATGCCATGTTCTTCTCTGAATTATCCATAGCAGCCGCCATAACAAGAGCTGCAGCCATAGAAGCTACGTTAGAGTCAAATAAGTCCGCACCCATTCCAGCAACGTCACCTACGTTATCTCCAACGTTATCAGCAATAACAGCAGGATTTCTAGGATCATCCTCAGGGATTCCAAGCTCAACCTTACCTGCTAAGTCAGCACTTACGTCTGCTGTCTTTGTAAAAATTCCACCACCTGCTTTAGCAAACAATGCTAATGAGCTGGCACCAAATGAAAATCCTAATAAAGCTGAAGGCTCTTTAATTAACATAAGAACTAAAGTTACCCCAAGCAAGCTGCCCCCAACTACAGCCATCCCCATAACTGCACCACCTCGGTATCCTGCCATAAAAGAAGGCTTGATTCCTTTTGTGGATGCTTCTGCAGATTTAACATTTGCTATTGTTGCTACAGCAATTCCTATCTTTCCTGCTATAGCAGAAAAAATAGTGCCAAAAATGTATGAAACAGCCATTATTATATTTTTTACTGGGTCCCCATTCCAAATTGGGGAAGGTAAAAACAGAAGAATTAATACTAATACTATTACGGAAAAACGAGCTATGGCCTTATACTCCTTCTTTAGGAATGCATTAGCGCCATCTTTAATTAATTGCCCAACTTCAGCTACTTTTTTGTTGGATGATGGTTGAGACACAACCCAACGATAGAGCCATAATGCTACTGCAAATGCTGCTACTGAAATTACAATTGCAAATACCTGAAAATACGTAAAATTCAAATACCTCATCTCCCTTATATATATTTGGCGGATACCACCACAATTTTGATAGTACCATGTCAGGTAAATTTTAGCAAGTAAAAACTGGTATATATAGGCAAACTTTCTTAATCCTTAAGTTAAGATCAAATTATAAAATTATATTAATATTAGTATTATGCTGAAAACATCTGAAACATGATTGACATAGCCATTGTATTTGAGCTACAATAAAACCGATTTCATTACGTTCCATTGTGTATAATGGCAAAACCATGGACAAGATTATGGAGGTAAATATTGCGTAGGATAGTACATTTCCTCTTTGCCCATTGAAGTTTTGTCCTGCTACAAGCAGGAAATTAAAGATCAACTAAGGAGGACTTACGTATGGAATTTTTATATTCAAATTTATTGGAGATAACGCCTCAACAATTGGTAATGTATGCTGTGGGTATATTACTTATTTATCTAGCCATTGCCAAGGGTTATGAGCCTGCACTCCTACTTCCTATGGGATTTGGTGCCATATTGGTTAACCTTCCTAATTCAGGTGTACTTAACCAACCTCTAGAAGGATTAGGCGAAGAAGCTACTGGTATTATTGAGTGGCTGTATAATGTTGGTATTGATGCTTCCGAAGCTATGCCTATTCTATTATTCATAGGTATTGGTGCTATGATTGACTTTGGACCACTGTTATCTAACCCTAAGATGTTCTTATTCGGTGCAGCTGCACAATTTGGTATCTTCATAGCAATCATGTTTGCAGTAATTTTAGGATTCAGTCTTAATGATGCTGCTTCTATTGGTATGATAGGTGCTGCTGATGGTCCTACTTCAATTCTAGTTTCAAAGATTTTGCATTCCAATTATATAGGTCCCATTGCCGTGGCGGCATATTCCTATATGGCTCTGGTTCCAATTGTTCAACCTTTTGCAATCAAGCTTGTAACCACCAAGAAGGAACGCTTAATCCGTATGGATTACAACCCTAAATCAGTTTCTAAAACCACAAGAATACTTTTCCCTATTATAGTAACCTTTGTGGCAGGACTAGTAGCTCCTACTTCAGTAGCATTAGTAGGCTTCCTCATGTTCGGAAACCTAATTCGCGAATGTGGAGTCCTAAATGCTCTGTCAGATTCTGCTCAGAATGTTTTAGCAAATCTTATAACCTTATTATTGGGTATAACCATAGCCTTTAGTATGAAAGCAGATCAATTTGTTACAATTGACACCCTAAAAATTATGGGATTGGGGTTATTTGCCTTTGTTTTTGATACTATAGGTGGCGTAGTGTTTGCAAAAGTACTTAATTTGTTTATGAAAAAAGATAAAAAGATTAACCCAATGGTTGGTGCGGCAGGTATCTCCGCTTTCCCTATGTCAGCAAGGGTTGTTCAAAAAATGGGCTTAAAAGAGGATCCTACCAATCACCTATTGATGCATGCTATAAGTGCTAATGTATCTGGACAGATTGCCTCAGTTGTGGCCGGTGGAGTAATTGTTGAGATAGTTAACAAAATCCTAATGACTTTGGCATAAAGAAAGGAGTTACTATTATTATGAATGAAAACATTATGTACGCTTTAGAAATAATGGGTAAGGGTATGTTTAGTATCTTTGCAGTTATTATCTTACTTACTTTTATTGTCTATCTCATGGCTAAAATCACAGAGATAAGAAGCAATAAAAAAGGTGGCCAAGAAGAAGCCTAATTAAAATGCCAGTATTAAAATTAATATGAACTTATATCTATAACGAGTGCCACGCTTCGAGTCACTCTTATGTCAACATATAAAGGTGCACTGATATCTTTCTTAGGATAGAAATTTCAGTGCACCTTATTTATTGTTTAATGTACATATGCATCAACCTATTAGCCTACAGGAACATATTTTGAAATGTATTTTCAAGACATAGGGCTCCATAGCCAAGGGTTCTGTTGGGATAAATATTCTCAATTCTTAGTTGTCTAGCCCCATCAATGAGGTAAGCCTTTACTTTTTCCCCATACAGATAAGGGTCATTGCCTTTTACAATACCCCACTCCATAAGTAGGGCTGCACTTCCAGTTACAAAGGGTGTAGCCATAGAAGTTCCTGACCTAGTTGTATAGCCCCCACCTGGAGAAGAAGAAGTAATATCAACACCGGGGGCTACGATCTCAGGCTTAACTCTTGAATCTCTTGTAAATCCCCTTCCTGAAAAGGGAGCCAGACTATCAGTATAGGCATTATAAGCCCCCACTGCTATTGCCCTTAGGGCAGTGGATGGAATGGTTAGAGTTGTATATTCAGAGGAAAGTAAGAATCTGGTTGCAGGACTTTTTACACCACCTGAGGGTAGCCACATATCATAATTTCCTACTACAATCTGCCTAGGCACTAACTCAATTCTCCATACCCCAGAATTTACATAATTATTAGTTGGTATGAATTCAATATAAATTTCCTGCTGTCCATTATAAGGGGTAGGTTCTCCATAATACAAAAATACATCTGTCTGAGCTATTCTAAATTGTTGTGTTCCAAGTATTGTGGGGATTGGTCCAACCCTAACCCCATTAGGAGCTACAATTGTAATATCAAAATGGTCATAATAATTCTTCCATATCTGTAGGTTAAGGGAGAACTCAAATTGACCTACTGTAAAATCAACCTGCTCTATACTGCCCATTTGTAGTATTCCTCCGGCATGATTACCCTCTGCTCCCTCATTGCCAGTTCCTATAGCTATGCTGGTTCTGCCCATACTTGATATATCATCAATATAATTTTCAAGTATTGACCTTCCTGTATGGGATCCATAGTTATTGCCAAAACTAATATTAATTGCTAGGGGCTTCCCAAGAGCTAGGGAATATCTTACTACAAATTCAATAGCTTCCATAAGCTGTGTAGTCCTTGGAAATGAATCTCCTATAGATTCTCCAAGCTTTACTATCAGAAGTTCACTGGAGGGGGCCACACCTCTAAACCTACCATTACTAGCTCTGCCATTTCCTGCTGCTATACCTGCCACATGGGTTCCGTGACCTGACAAATCAGTACTTGGGACTATATCAAGTCTCTGTGGCATAGGAGTTTGTAATGCCTCATTAATCTGCTCCCTAGTGTATAAAGTACCAATATCAAAACCTTCCGGGGGATTGCCTGGGATGGTTTGATCCCAAAGGGCTTCAATCCTAGTAGTACCGTCCTCATAACGAAAATCAGGATGAGAATAATCAATGCCAGAATCAATAATTGCAATTAATACTCCCTGACCAAACAAATTAAAGGTTGGAGTCTGTAAGGGGTTTATACAAGAGGCCGCCCTTCCTTCATTTACTTCATAAAAAAGACGTCTGGGTTTTTCTATAAATTCGATCTCTTCATAGTTTATTAATTCATCAATTAGATTCTCTGCTATGGTAATAATGGCATAGCCATTGGATAACTCTACTACTCTCACCCCTAGCTCTTCTTCTATACGGTCAAGGCTGCCACTATACTTTACAATTAGCTCCCATGTATTAGTCTGAGGCGAAAACCCTACATCCAGGCTTTGACTTCTTTCTCTAATAATTTCAGGTACATCCAAGGCAAGATTTAGTTGATTGTCTAGGACACCACTATCCATATATAATCCTCCTCAATGTTTATATTTTTTAATGACATATAGCGGAGGATTTATCCTCCTCAATGTTTTTATTCTTTAATGACATATAGCGGAGGATTTTTCCTCCTCATGCCTAAAAAAATTCTACATATGATTTACTCTATTATATGCAGGCCATGATAATAGATAGTATTCATAATTCCCACCCTAACCATCTCTTACTACAAATGAACAAGCAGAACCCTCCGGTAGGCTCCCCTAGATGCTTTGACTATATGCAGGCTTAGAATCCATTCTCTGGCATTTTCCTTACTTATTTCCACATATTGAGTGTGGCAAATTCCCTATTAAAATGTTACAATTAATGTTGTTATTTGTAAAATTAATGACCGGGGGGATGGAAAATGAGAAAAATAATGATTCCTGTAATGGCTGTATTACTTCTTGTATTACTATCAGCAGGGATTTATAGCATGATAACACCAAAGAATGAGCTTTCATATCCTTCCTTTATGGAAGCAGTAGAAAATGGACATATTAAGGAAGTTATAATTAACGAAGAAGAAAATACCTTTTATGCCATATTTATAGAGGATCAGGACACAAGATATACAGTTCCTAATCCAAAGACAGAGAACTTCACAGAATTTCTTCTGATAAACAATATAAAAGTATCCTATAAAAACAACCATGCTTCAAATATTCTTGGAGTTGTTCTTATAGGCTTAATTGTCTTTGGCATAATATACTTTACCCGTGGCGGAGGTTCTTCAAAGAACCTTATTAAAGATGCTAACAAAAAGGATATGGATAAAATAAAAATCAATCTGGATTCTGTAGCAGGTAATCTTGAAGCCAAATCCATGGTAGAAGATATTATAGGCTTCATAAGAAATCCATCTCAGTATACAGCAGTAGGAGCTCGAATGCCTAAAGGTCTTTTATTCTATGGCCCACCGGGAACTGGAAAAACCCTTATGGCAAAGGCAATTGCAGGGGAAGCAGATGTACCCTTCTATGCCATGAGTGGCTCTGATTTTGTCCAAATGTATGTTGGTGTCGGTGCCAGCCGAATCCGTAACCTATTTAATAAAGCCAAAAAGCATGAAAAGGCCGTCATATTTATAGATGAGATTGATGCCATAGGTAAAAAAAGAGCCCGTAACAGCTCTGCCAGCAATGATGAAAGAGATCAGACTTTGAATGCCCTACTTACTGAAATGTCAGGCTTTCATGATAATCAAGGAATAGTTGTAATCGGTGCAACCAATAGACTAGATACCCTTGATGAAGCCTTGCTTCGTCCAGGACGTTTTGATAGACAGATTGAGATTGGCCTTCCTGATGTGAATTCTAGGGAAAAGATTCTTAAGCTACATTCAATGAATAAGCCCTTATCTGATGATGTAAATTTGAAGGAATTGGCAAAATCCACCGTAGGTTTTTCAGGTGCAATGTTAGAAAATCTTTTGAATGAAGCAGCCATCATTGCTGCCAATGATAAAAAATCCTATATAAATCATAAGCATATTGATAGGGCATTTTACACTGTTCTTGCCGGTGCTCCCAAGACTGATTTAAGCTACATTACTAAAAAGGAACGTGCAATCACAGCTTATCATGAAGCAGGACATGCCATAGCTACCAAACTTCTACTTCCTGAAAACTACATCTCCAAGGTTACGATTATTCCTAGTATTCGGGGAGCAGGAGGCTTTAATCTCTGCATTCCTAAAGACACCATGTACCAAAGTCAAAGGCAAATACTTGGAAACATCAAGATTCTTTTAGCTGGAAGAGTAGCTGAGGAATTAATCTTTGGAGCAGAAGAGATAACAACCGGAGCAAGTAATGATATTCAGAAGGCATCCTCACTGGTAGTAGATTATATCAATAAGTTTGGAATGGATCCGGATCTGGGTTTGTTTAGTACAGAAGTAATCGGAGAAGGTCTAGATGATGAACTTATAGAAAAATGCAGAAACATTATTAATAGTCTATACGATGAAACTATAAAGCTCTTACAGGATAATCTATCAGCCCTTAAAAACATCGCAGATGAACTCCTTCAAAAAGAGTCCCTCGTTGACGAAGACATTATAAGGTTGGTAGCTTAATTTCGAAAACCAACTTAACATATGGATTCTATTTCATATGCTATTTAGGGAGGGTATTGGAATTACCATAATGCACTCGGTGTGTGAGTTAATACCAATACCCTCCCAGTAAACATATGAAATAACCATCATATTATACCTTCAGCTGCTTAGTTATCTTACACACCTTTCGATCATAGGTGAATAATCCATTTACTTCATCTTCTATATCGGAAAGTTGTGTATATACCACTGCAGATAGGCCTTCATTTTTTAGCCTTTCTATATCTTTATAAAGCTTTAGCAATGCTTTTTCTAGGTCCTTAGTCTGCATATATACTCTGTATCCATAGACGAAGGGGGAATATGAATGCTTAGGAATGTAGCAAGCATATCCTCCAAGCTCTGATAATACTACCGCTCTATTATTTCCAGTCTTATCAGGAGTATATTTTAGGGGATGAAAATAATTATGTATACTCATAAAATCTCCACCCTTTTGATCGTACCATCCACTGGCCTGATCAACCAATCTTGTTTTATCTATTGACTGTATTAAGGATGTTACCCTATTTGCACCAAATTGTCCCCAGCCTTCATTAAAGGGAACCCACGCCACTATGGAAGGGCTATTATACAATAGCCTTACAGTTTCTTCACATTCCCTAAGCCATTGGTTTCTTCCCTCTTCATTCTTCCGTCCAAATAGCCGGTAATTATTATCCTTAATTTTATCAGAAATCCCAGGAAATAATGTAGGCAAATAACCTACTAGTAACTTATTATCTTTTTCTCCCCCATTTACCATGTCCTGCCATACTAGCATACCCAGCCTATCACAATGGTAATACCATCTTAAAGGCTCAATCTTAATATGCTTTCTCAGCATATTAAAGCCCAGAGCTTTTGCTTGCTCAATGTCAAATATCATGGCATCATCGCTAGGGGCTGTATAAAGACCGTCTGGCCAATATCCTTGATCAAGAAGACCATTTTGAAAATAGGGCTTGTTATTTAGAAAAATCCGATTTATTCCCTCTTCATCCTCTTTTACTTCAACCTTTCGCATTCCAAAATAACTACTTACCACATCTTCTCCCACCTTGATAATTACCTGGTATAGATGTGGATTCTCAGGACTCCAATATATAAAATCAGGAATTGGTATATCCATTACCGATTTTTTTGTCTTGTATGAAAGTATCTTATTGCCTTCATCATATATATCAACCGTGATAATATTGGATATGACTTCATTATAGGATAAATTATCAGGCCTATTAATATCTATACTGATTCTAACCTTACTCTCATCAACTAATGGTGTAATTATTAAAGATTTTATGTGTATATCAGGCACCCATTCCAACCAAACACTTTGCCATATACCACTTTGTGCAGTATAAAACATTCCACCTCTTTTTAATTTCTGCTTTCCCCGGCTATGATAAGAAGTATCAGAGCTATCTTGCACCCTTACTGTAAGGATGTTGTCCCCCTCCAGTAAGTAATCCGTTATGTCCACAGAATAAGGCAGGTATCCACCAACATGTTTTATAACACTATGTTTATTAATAAACAATTCACAGATTTGATCTACAGCTCCAAAATGTAAAGTACATCTTTTTTTCTTAGGTAATATATCTATATCCAACATTCTTTCATACCAAAGCACTTCATCAGGCTGAATTTGCCTGTTTACCCCAGATAAGACACTTTCCGGAGAAAATGGCACCAGTATCTTGCCATCATATGTATCCGGCTTATCTTTTTTCTTTGATATACTATAATTCCAATAACCATTGAGGATCCTATAATCCTTTCTCTTTAATTGAGGTCTTGGATATTCCATTAAGACCTTATCCGCCTTTAACTCACTTCCCCATTTTGTATATAATTGATTGAATACTATATCCTTTTTCTTAAATAATAAGGTTCGAATAGCATCCTTAACCTTCATATTACTAACCCCTATCTTCATGATACTAATTCTAGTTTATTCCATTGGGACCATCAAGGCAAGTTGTTTATCAGTAAAAACTCATTAAAACGAACTTTAACGTTTCCTATTTTTGTCACCTGTTATCATAGTAGCTATAGTGATATTCCCCAATTTTGTTAAGCTAAAAGTAAATAATTAGTTGATTTTCGACTATTATCTATTGTATTTCTCATATAATAATGTTATCATTAGAAATAGAAATAAAATGTCATTTAAACTAATTAATGGTTGAAATTTTAACTATTGTCAATGCCTTAATTACTAAATTATATGAAAGTCCAGCGGTGATATGTCAAGAGAAAAACAATAAAAATATATGATGTTATTATATCAATACTGGAAAAAAAGGCGCATTTACCTAGACCCTGACGACCATTCTTAAAAAAATGAGCAGGGC
>JAAYRE010000029.1 GCA_012518935.1 Clostridiales bacterium | reverse complement strand
TTATTGCACCAGTATTAATTGCAATTGGTGCTTTTGTTACGTTATTATGTAAAGACAAAAAAAGAAAAAATATTGCTGAAATAGTAGTTGGTCTAGGTTTACTTTTTATAGGACTTAAGTTTATGTCTGATGTTATTAAACCATTCGCAGAAGCTGAAAATTCGATATTTAAGACAGCCTTTGTAGAGCTTGGCAAGAATCCCTTATTAGGATTAATAACCGGTGCTGTGGTTACAGCCATTATTCAAAGCTCCTCAGCCTCGGTTGGTATACTACAGACACTAGCCATGGCAGGAGTTGTTAATTGGCAGTCAGCCATATTTATTACCCTAGGTCAGAATATTGGAACCTGTATTACGGCTATACTATCCAGTGTAGGAGCTAGTAAGACTGCAAAACGTGCAGCAATTATTCACTTATCCTTTAATGTGATAGGTGCAATTATATTTGGTACAGTAATGTATATTGTTTTTAATGTGCAACCTGAGTTTGCAACATCAACCATAAACAGTACTCAGATATCTATATTCCATACTATATTTAACGTAACTAATACAATTATTTTATTCCCCTTTGCCAATCAACTGGTTAAGTTATCAGGATTATTTATTGATGATTCCAAGGTTGAATATAGTACAGATGAAGTACAGATAACACTTCGCCATCTTGATGAACGTATTCTTGAAACCCCCTCCTTTGCAGTTCAAAATGCAATAAAAGAGGTGGTTCATATGGGTGAAATTGCACTTGATAATGCTAGGGAAGCAGTAGATGCCCTCTTAAATAATGATGATGAAAAGGCACAAAAGGTTTTTGAGGCAGAGAAGGTAATAGATGCCCACCAAAAGGTAATCAATGATTATTTGATAAAAATAAACAATCTCTCCTTAACAGAAAAGCAACATAAAGTTATCAACAACCTTTTTAATACAGTATCAAATATTGAAAGGGTGGGAGACCATGCAGATAATCTGGCAGAGCTAGCAGAGGAAAAGGTTAGTAAGGGTATCCATCTTTCCGATGAAGCTTATAGTGAGCTTAAGGAAATCTGTAGTATTGCATTAGAATCTTTTGATTATGCAATAAAGGCCAGAGATACAGAAAACAAGGAATATATACTTAAAGTTGAGAAGATGGAAAAACAAGTTGACAAGTTAAAAAATGATTTAAGGCAGAAACATATTGACAGGCTCTCTCAGGGAGTATGCGAATCAGAGAATGGTGTTGTATTTATTGATGCTCTTATAAACTTAGAAAGAATATCTGATCATTCTTTAAATATTGCATATTTAGTGGGAAGCGAAATAGGGTTAAGATAAAAATGCACAAAAATAATTGTGTTAAACCAATAAATATAACTAATATCATAAATTTCCATAAAATACTGACTAAAGTCTTGATATTTTAGGCTGAATTGTGTAAAATTATGATTGAGAAAATATTGACAAACTAATATTTATATTTATGTTGAAGAATTCTCAAGATTATGTTTCATCTACTGCTTATAGCAGTAATAATAAACTATATTTTTAGGAGGAATTGGTATGGCAGTAAAAGTAGCAATTAATGGTTTTGGACGTATCGGCCGTCTTGCTTTTAGACAGATGTTCGGTGCAGAAGGTTATGAGATAGTAGCACTTAATGACTTAACAGATGCTAAGATGTTGGCACACTTATTAAAATACGATTCCGCACAGGGTAGATATGCTAAGGCTGATACCGTTGTAGCGAAAGAAAATTCTATCGTTGTAGATGGTAAAGAAATTAGAATTTACAGCGAAGCTGATCCATCCAAGTTACCTTGGAAAGAGTTAGATGTTGATGTGGTACTTGAATGTACAGGTTTCTTTGCCTCCAAGGCAAAATCCCAGGCACATATTGATGCTGGTGCTAAGAAGGTAGTTATATCTGCTCCTGCAGGTAATGATCTTCCAACAGTTGTATTTGGAGTTAACGAGAATATCTTAAAGGCATCCGATACAATTATTTCAGCAGCTTCTTGCACAACTAACTGCCTTGCTCCTATGGCTGATGCTTTAAATAAGCTGGCTCCTATTGATCAGGGTTACATGATGACAATTCATGCTTATACTGGAGATCAAATGACCTTAGATGGTCCCCATAGAAAGGGTGATCTAAGACGTGCTAGAGCAGCTGCAGTTAATATCGTTCCTAACTCTACTGGTGCAGCAAAAGCAATTGGCTTAGTTATACCTGAATTATCTGGCAAACTTGCTGGTGCAGCTCAGAGAGTTCCTGTAGCTACAGGTTCTTCCACTATATTAACAGCAGTATGTAAGAAGAAAGTGACTGTTGATGAAGTTAATGCAGCTATGAAGGCAGCATCAGATGCTTCCTTTGGATATACAGAGGATGAGATTGTATCTTCTGATATTATCGGAAGTACCTATGGTTCAATCTTTGATGCTACTCAGACAGCAGTTATGGATCTTGAAGATGGCAAGACCTTAGTTAAAGTTGTTGCTTGGTATGACAATGAGAATTCATACACCAGTAACATGGTAAGAACCATAAAGTATTTTAACGAATTAGCTTAAGTCACATAATTGGCTTAATTGATCCATGATGGGTCCGGTCTTTAAGGACCGGACCCTTTTTAATTTTGTAGAGCCAGCAAGGTAAGGTTATGAAAGGAGTATGTACAATGCTGAATAAGAAATCAGTTGATGATATTAATGTAAAAGGAAAACGAGTACTGGTAAGATGTGATTTTAATGTTCCTTTGCAAGAGGGAAAAATCACCGATGAAGTACGTATAGTAGAAGCACTTCCTACTATTAAAAAACTAATTAATGATGGGGGAAAGGTTATTCTTTGCTCACATTTAGGTAAACCAAAGGGAACACCTAAACCAGAATTATCTCTAGCTCCTGTTGCAGTTAGACTTTCAGAATTATTAGGCAAAGAAGTTAAATTTGCTAAGGACGACAATGTGGTAGGAGATAATGCAAGGGCAGCAGTTGCTGCTATGAATGATGGAGACCTTGTTCTCCTTGAGAATACCCGTTATCGTGCTGAGGAAGAAAAGAACATAGATACTTTTAGTAAGGATTTGGCATCACTTTGTGATGTATTTGTAAATGATGCCTTTGGTACAGCCCATAGAGCCCATTGTTCCAATGTTGGTGTAACTAAGTTTGTGGATACAGCAGTAGTAGGCTATCTGATGCAGAAGGAAATTGACTTCTTAGGTAATGCAGTTAATGATCCCAAGAGACCTTTTGTTGCAATCTTAGGTGGCTCCAAGGTCTCTAGTAAAATATCCGTAATCAATAACCTTCTAGATAAGGTAGACACATTGATCATAGGTGGTGGTATGGCATATACTTTTATGAAGGCTCTGGGTGAGGAAGTTGGAAAGTCCTTATTGGAGGAAGATTATCTTGATTATGCCAAAGAGATGTTAGAGAAGGCCGAAAATAAAGGTGTTAAATTATTAATACCTATTGATACAGTTATAGCTAAAGAATTTTCCAATGATACTGAGTTTAAAACTGTTAAACGCGGTGAAATCGAGGCAGAATGGCAGGGGCTTGACATTGGTGAAGATACTCGCAAGCTTTTTGCAGATGCTATTAAGGATGCTAAGACAGTTGTATGGAATGGACCAATGGGTGTCTTCGAAATGCCTAACTTCGCTAATGGTACAATTGCTATAGCAAAGGCTTTGGCAGATATAGATGCAACTACAATTATTGGTGGAGGAGACTCTGCCGCTGCTGTTAATCAGCTTGGATTCGGGGATAAGATGAGTCATATTTCCACCGGTGGTGGAGCATCCTTAGAATTCTTAGAGGGTAAAGAGCTTCCTGGCGTAGCTGCAGCTAATGATAAATAATTATTTATATAGATATATTATGTGAATATAAAAATCTTAGTAGCAAGCTATTCCGGATAAGTGTTTTTAGGAAAAGCTTGCTACCTAATTCATTATAGGAGGATTATTATGCGTAGAAAAATAATTGCAGGTAACTGGAAAATGAATAAAACACCTAGTGAGGCAGTTGCTTTAATAAACGAGCTAAAACCCTTAGTAGAAACTCAGGATGCAGATGTAGTTTTTTGTGTTCCAGCTATCAGCTTAATTCCAGCTCTAGAAGCAGCCAAGGGTTCCAATATTGAGATTGGTGCACAAAATATGTACTTTGAAGAAAGTGGTGCATATACTGGTGAAATAGCTCCTAATATGCTTACTGAAGTTGGTGTAAAATATGTTATTATTGGACATTCTGAGAGAAGAGAATACTTTGCTGAGACCGATGAAACTGTAAATAAAAAGGTTTTAAAGGCATTTGAACATGGAATTACTCCTATTATCTGCTGTGGAGAAAGCTTAACTCAGAGAGAACAGGGAGTAACCATAGATTTTGTTCGTCAGCAGGTTAAGATTGCCTTCCTTGGTGTTACAAAAGAACAGGCAAAAACAGCTGTTATAGCTTATGAGCCTATCTGGGCAATCGGTACAGGAAAGGTAGCAACAACTGATCAAGCAGAAGAGGTATGTAGGGCTATCCGTCAGTGTATAGCAGAAATCTATGATGATGAAACTGCTAATGAAATTCGTATTCAGTATGGCGGAAGCGTTAGTGCTGCCAGTGCAAAAGAGTTGTTCTCACAAGCTAACATAGATGGTGGGTTAGTTGGTGGAGCAAGCCTAAAAACTGACTTTGGAAAGATTGTTAATTACTAAAAGGCATACAGAAAAGAGGTAAGAATTAGTAAAAAACCCACAGTATTATTGATTTTAGATGGCTTCGGTCTCAACGATAGAAAAGATGCCAATGCCATTGCCATAGCTAAGACACCGAATATAGATCGTCTTATGGAAGAATACCCATTTGTAAAGGGTAATGCCAGTGGTATGGCTGTAGGACTTCCGGAAGGGCAGATGGGTAATTCCGAAGTAGGACATATTAATATAGGTGCAGGAAGAATTGTCTACCAAGAACTAACAAGAATCACTAAGGAAATTCAAGATGGAGATTTCTTTAAGAATGCTGCATTATTGGCTGCTATTGATAATTGTAAAAGAAATAATTCAGACCTTCATCTATATGGATTACTATCTGATGGTGGTGTCCATAGTCATAACACTCATCTATATGGTCTCTTGGAACTGGCAAAGCAACAAGGAGTGAAGAATGTCTATGTCCATGCATTCTTAGATGGAAGAGACACACCTCCTGCTTCCGGTAAAACTTATGTGGAAGAGCTTGGGGAAAAGATGAGGATTTATGGCCTGGGTAAGATTGCTACGGTGATGGGACGCTATTATGCCATGGATAGAGACAACCGTTGGGATCGTATTGAAAAGGCTTATCGTGCCATGGTATATGGTGAAGGTGAGACTGCTGATAGTGCGGTTAATGCAGTCCAGAATTCCTATGATAAGGAGAAGTTTGACGAATTTGTAATACCTACAGTAGTATTAGAGGATGGCAAGCCCGTAGCTACTATAAAAGAGAATGATTCTATTATCTGTTATAATTTTAGACCTGATCGGGCAAGAGAAATCACAAGGGCATTCTGTGATGATGAATTTGCAGGATTTGATCGCGGTAAAGATAGGATGAAGCTACAATATGTCTGCTTTTCCGAATATGACATAACAATACCTAATAAACTAGTAGCCTTCCATAAGGTATCTATTGATGATACCTTTGGTCAATTCTTAGCTGAGAAGAAGATGACCCAGCTAAGACTTGCCGAGACAGAAAAATACGCCCATGTAACCTTCTTCTTTAATGCTGGTAATGAAGTCCCTAATGAAGGTGAGGACAGAATACTGGTGAACTCCCCCAAGGTTGCAACATATGATTTACAACCTGAAATGAGTGTATATAAGGTAGGAGAGCATTTGGTAGAGGCTATTAAATCAGATAAATATGATGTAATAATTGCAAACTTTGCCAATCCTGATATGGTAGGTCATACAGGAATATTAGAGGCGGCTGTAAAGGCAGTTGAAGCAGTGGATGAGTGTGTTGGCAAAGCTGTAGAAGCACTGCTTTCTGTTGATGGACAGATGTTTTTATGTGCTGACCATGGTAATGCAGAGCAACTAATCGATTATAATACAAATGAGCCTTTCACTGCCCATACTACGAACCCGGTACCATTTATATTGATAAATTTTGATGATAATTATACCTTGGCCCCGGGAGGTCGCTTGGCTGATATTGTTCCAACCCTTATTGATATGATGGGTATGAAACAGCCAGAAGCTATGACCGGCAAATCCCTATTGGTTAAAAAGTAAATAAAAATATCTGAAATAATCAATATAGAAAAATATGTTGAAATAAAATATGTTCTATGATAGAATAGGCATAGTTTTGAAGTGATTTAGATATGGAATGGAGGATTACCGTGGAAGTTTTAAGAGCTATAGTTACAATCATATATATCGGTATTTGTGTGGCCTTAACAATTATCGTATTAAAGCAGGATGGAAAATCATCAGGTTTATCCGGAGCTTTAACAGGTGCTTCCGAATCCTATTGGAGCAAGAACAAAGGTCGTTCTGCTGAGGGATTAGTTGTGAGATCAACTAAGGTACTTGCTACCTTATTTGTTATAATCTCTGTTATACTTAATCTTAATTGGTAATAAATAAGTATATTATAAAAACACTCTGCTTGCCAGAGTGTTTTTTATATGATGGGAAAGTGCGTCCCATTATAAAAAATGCTCCGCAGGGATGTACACTCGGGTACATAATATTCTTGCCAAAAACTTATATTCATACTATGATTTAAGTTATATTAGTGATTAATTAAATAATTAATATCTTACATCAAATAAAATTGGAGGGTAAGTAATGCTTGTAAAAGGAACTTATTTTCAGAATGATAAGAATAGGCCGCTGGTTTATGGTGACGTGAAGATTACCAATGTCACGCGCCAACGACTACGGGGAGAAAAGCCAAAGGAAGCAGTACTTTGCGAACCAGTAGTGGTTGGCTTTTGTGGTACAGATTATGAGTTGATGCGTATGGGGAGTAAGGGACTTATGGGTCCTAAGTTTCCCAAGGGTGAAAATCGATTAATCAACGGACATGAAGGAATTGTTTGGGTGCCCTCTGAGAACCGTTTTGCCATTGTTTTAATTCGTGGTGGGGATAGCTATGACCCTACAAGATATACAGAGGATGAGACTTATTTTGAGTATGGATGTGATGGAGCAGATGGCTTGTTTTGTGATAAACAATACTTTCATCCAGACATGCTACTAAGAGTTCCAGAAGGATATGTTAAGGATGGTAAGCTGGACTTAGAATTTGCGAAAAAGATGGTGTTTCCAGATCCATATGCTTGTATGATTTTCCAACTAGAACGAATGGAGGACCTAGGAAGTGCCCATAATTTTAGAGTAGAGATGGCAAAAAACCACTGTGATGAAGAGAAAGCAAGGGCCTTAGCCAAGGATAGTATATTTGATCGAACTGTGATATTTGGCCTAGGAACAACTGGAATGTTTATTGGTGATTTGATCTCAAAAAATCATAAGGATGCCAAAATTTTATTGGTAGGTAGAAGTGATATCAATAGTCCTAAGGTTCAGTTCGCACTTGAACAGACTGGGGGACAGTACTTGCAAAATGATTTTGCTTCGGAGGAGGAGCTAGGCAAAGCTATCATAGATAGGTTAGGAGGAAGAGCTACCACCTTCATTGGAGCAAGTGGCACGGAAGTAGAACATAGGATAGCATTTCAACATAAGGTTCTGGGATGCAATGGAATTTATAATAGCTTCTCCTTGGGACCAAAGATTACTTTTGATACCATGCCCTTTGGCTTTGAGAATCATCTGATCTTTGGATCAATTAACTTTCGAAAGGATCATATGGAAAAAGCAATTGAAATCTTAGCCGAGAGCCCTTATAACGAGATTGTAGAGCTGATTGACAAAGATGAATTTATTGCTGATCCCATTGATGCTTATAATAATAAGATATTTTGCAAAAACGCACCTATGAAAACAGCAGTTATATGGAATGAGAAATATATATTAAAGGTGTAATGCTAGTATAAAATAATGTATGTTCAATATTGATCTAGAATGATAAGACATAAATGCGGAAGGAGTCATAAGTAAAATGAAAGTAGTAAGAATTGAAAAACCCTTTGAAATTGAAGTTACAGACTTAGAAAGCCCCAAGTTAAATGAGGGGGAGGCATTACTTAAAATCAGATACTGTGGCATCTGTGGAGCCGATGTAGCAAGCTATACAGGTAATCAACCCTTCACAACCTATCCTAGAATTCCAGGACATGAATTTAGTGCCGAAATTGCCTACATACCAGAGAATGACAAAGGATTAAAGGTCGGTGATGTGGTTACAGCCAATCCTTATTTTAACTGTGGTAGCTGTTATTCCTGCCGTAGAGGGTTTGTGAATTGCTGTGTTAGCAATCAAACCATGGGAGTACAAAGGGATGGTAGCTTCTGTGAATATGTTGCCATGCCCATAGAGCGTATAATTCCTGGAAAGGGCTTATCAGCCAAGGAACTGGCCTTAATTGAACCATTTACAATTAGTTATCATGCAATCAATCGGGCGACTGTTAAAAAGGGTGACAAGGTATTAGTGGTTGGTGCAGGTCCCATTGGTCTATTCGCTCTGCTCTCAGCTAAGGCAAAAGGAGCTGAAGTATACGTTGCAGATATACTTGATGGGAGACTACAGCTGGCCTTGGAATTTGGTGCAGCAGGTGTGATAAATTCAAAGAACTCCAATCTCTTGGAAGAAAGCAATAAAATCACAGATGGCAATGGCTTTGATGTCTGCGTAGAGGCCTGTGGATTATCTGAAACATTTTTGTCATGTATCGACTGTGCTGCTTTTGCAGCTAATATTATTTTGATTGGAAATGGTAAAAAGGAAACCACCTTCTTACATTCCATTATCCTAAAGAAGGAGTTGAATATCTTTGGAAGCCGGAATTCCTATACCAGTGATTTTAATGAGGTAATTGATTTAGTATCTAGTGGTCAGGTGGATATTATGAAAATGGTAAGTAAGGTATATCCAATGGACCGAGCAGATGAAGCATTTAAAGCATTGGCAAACAATACCGGCGATCTAGCCAAAGTATTGGTAGAACTATAGGAGGATAAGTCATATGAAGGAAACAATAATACAATTTGGTGAAGGCGGTTTTTTACGAAGTTTTGCCGACATGTTTGTACATAAAATGAATGAGCAAGGACTGTACCAGGGTAAGGTTGTGGTTGTACAGCCTATTGAAAAGGGCTTGATATCTGTCCTTAATGAGCAAAAGGGAGTTTACCATCAGTATTTACGGGGGATTGAGGGTGGAAAAGTTATAAATGAATGTACCAAAGTAACCTCGATTTCTCGAGGAATTAACCCATATACAGATTATGAGGAATACTTAAGGTTAGCTCATAACCCAGATATGCGAATTATTATTTCCAATACAACGGAGGCAGGAATTGAGTATCTAGGAGTTGAAAAGCTTGAGGATCAACCTCCGAAATCATTTCCAGCCAAACTGACAGCCTTACTATATGAAAGGTTTAAGGCAAAGCTAGGGGGCTTTATTATCTTGTCCTGTGAGCTGATTGATAATAATGGTGATGAGCTGAAAAAGTGTGTTTTACAATATGCAAGGCTATGGGAACTTCCACAAGCCTTCCTAACATGGGTAGAAGAGGAAAATCATTTTTGTAATACCTTGGTTGATCGAATATGTACTGGATATCCTAAAGAAGAAGCAGAGAGCTTATGGAAGGAACTTGGGGAAGAAGACCATCTTATCAACACTGCTGAAGTTTTCCACCTATGGGTAATTGAAGGAGATTTTGAAGAAGAGTTTCCTTTAAAAAAAGCAGGGATAAATGTTATATGGACCAAGGATGTTTCTCCTTATAAGAAGCGAAAGGTACGTATTCTAAATGGCGGACATACCTCAATGGTACTAGCTGCCAGATTATACGGTCTATCTACGGTAAGGGAGTGTATCGATGATGTGACGGTAGCTGCTTTCTTACGAAAAACTATCTTTGAAGAAATCATACCAACCTTAGGAAACACTGATGAGGATCTTCAATTTGGAAATGCTGTGCTGGAGCGGTTTGCAAACCCATTTGTAAAGCATCAGCTACTTAGCATTGCCTTAAATTCTGTAAGTAAATTTAAGGCGAGAGTATTACCAACCATCCTGGAGTATTACGATCAGAATCAGGTTCTGCCAAAATGCATGACATTTTCATTGGCAGCCCTAATAGAATTTTATCGTACAGAGGAAGCCAATGATGGTGAAGAAATCCTTGAATTTATGAAAAATGCACCAGTAGATGAGATATTAAAAAGAGAGGATTATTGGGGAATTGACCTTTCATTTATGATGAATACAGTAGAGCATTATTTGAAGGTAATGAAAAATCAAGGAATGCAGGCAGCTTTTGAGGAGGTTCTAGCATGACACATATGACTATAAATCCTTCTGATAATGTGGCAGTGGACTTAAAAACCGGTCACAAGGTGGCCATAAGGTCAATTACTGCTGGGGAAAAGGTGATAAAATATGGCTTTCCCATTGGTTATGCTACAAGGGATATTGCAAAAGGCCAGCAGGTTCATGTAGATAATCTAAAAACTAGCTTAAGTGATAAAATAGTATATCAATACAGGCCCAAACTTCCCAAGCTACAACCATGGGTAGGCCCAGAGATCCAGGCCTATATTTGGGAAAATGGTGATATTGGCATACGTAATGATGTCTGGATTATTCCCACCGTAGGATGTGTAAATAAAATTGCGGAGCGATTAAGTAACCTAACTGGTGCCCTCTCTTTTACCCATCCTTATGGTTGCTCGCAGTTGGGTGAGGATCATGCCCTTACTGAGAAGATCTTAAGTGGCCTAGTAAACCACCCAAATGCAGGGGGAGTCTTGGTCTTAGGACTTGGCTGTGAGAATAATAATATCCCTGAATTTAAAAAGGTACTAGGAAGAGTCAATGAAAAAAGAGTGAAATTCTTAAATACCCAGGACTGTGAGGATGAAATCACTGAGGGAGTATCTCTCATCCAGGAGCTACAAGCATATGCAGCAAGCTTTAAGAGGCAGCCAGTATCCATCTCACATCTTAAAGTAGGCTTAAAATGCGGAGGTTCCGATGGTTTTTCCGGTATTACGGCCAATCCTTTGGTGGGCCAATTCTCTGATTTACTGATATCCGCCGGTGGAAGCACAGTCTTAACCGAGGTACCGGAAATGTTTGGTGCAGAAACTATACTTATGGACCGCTGCATCAATGAAGAGGTATTTAATAAAACAGTAAAATTAATCAATCAATTTAAAGAATATTTTATTAGTCATAAGCAGCCAATTTATGAGAATCCATCTCCAGGAAATAAGGCAGGGGGAATTACTACACTAGAGGAGAAATCCTTGGGATGTACCCAAAAGGGAGGAACAGGTCCCGTTGTTGATGTCCTAGATTATGGTGATGTGGTTACAAAAAATGGTCTAAATCTTCTAAATGGTCCTGGTAATGATATTGTTGCAATCACAAATTTAACTGCGGCTGGATGTCATCTGATTCTATTTACCACAGGAAGAGGAACCCCACTGGGAGCCCCTGTTCCAACGGTAAAGATTGCAACCAACGGAGACCTGGCAACAAAGAAGAAACAATGGATTGATTTTGATGCAGGACCTATGTTACAAGGGAAAGATTTAAGTGAGGATTTGTTCCAATATATAATTCAAGTAGCAAATGGTATGCAGACTGCTAATGAGAAAAATGGCTACCGTGAAATAGCGATCTTTAAGGATGGAGTGATATTATAATGGTTGAAATATTAATTGATGCCCACGTACATTTATGGGAACGGCAGCAGGGGATGGTGAATGGAAAGCCCGTATTTGGCATAGGAGGCGGAAGAAGTAATTTTGGTGGTGAAATTCGCCAAATGATGCCTCCATACATGGAGGATGGCAAGAATACAGTAGAACGGCTCATGGCTAATATGGATTATGCTGGTGTCAGTGCTGCTGTTGTAACACAGGAGTATATAGATGGTAATCAGGATGAATATCTATTGACAGCAAAAGACAAATACAAGAACCGCCTTAAAATCTGCTCCTTATATGAAGAAAATGAGAAGTGGAGACTGGAAGGCTTTGATGGATTAAAAATCTGTGCAAGCCGTCTGAAGGATAAAAATCTAATTAAGCTACTTCCTGTATTTAAAAAAGTGGAAGAGGCTGGGAAGTTTATATCCATTGATTTGGCTGATGGTAAAGAGCAGGTCCAGGATATGCAAGCTCTTATTGATGCCTGTCCTGATTTAAGAATTGCAATTGGCCACTTTGGTATGGTAACGACACCAGGATGGCAAAAGCAGATTGCACTGGCCTGTAACAAAAATGTATACATAGAGAGTGGTGGATTAACCTGGCTTTTTAACAAAGAATTTTATCCCTATCATGAAGCAATTGATGCCATATTAGAAGCCCGTGACATCTGCGGTATGGATAAACTGATGTGGGGAAGTGATTATCCAAGAACCATGACAGCTATTACCTATAAAATGAGTACTGATTTTATTCTGAAGACGGACAAGATGACTGTGGAAGAAAAGAAGGCATTTTTAGGTGATAATGCAGTAAGGTTCTATGGTTTTTCAGGGCTGCAAAAACCAGAGCCAATCGCTGATATGTTATAAGAAATGAGGAGGAATGAGCTATGTTAAAGGGGATACCCCATATTATACCACCGGAATTATTAAAGATATTGTGCGAAATGGGACATGGTGATCGCCTTGTAATTGCAGATGCCAATTTTCCAGCACAGTCAGTAGGAAAGAATTCCATTGTTCTTCGTATGGACGGCCATGGAATTCCAGAAATACTTAGGGCAGTATTACAGCTAATTCCCTTGGATCAATACATTGACCAACCGGTTATCTTAATGGACCGAGTTGATGGGGATAAGGCTGATGTTTCAATCTGGAATATTTATGATGATATAGTAGCAGAATATGAAACAAGAGGTAAAGAGTTGATAACAAAAATTGAACGCTTTGCCTTTTATGAGGAAGCTAGGACCGCATATGCAATCATCGCCACTGGAGAAACCAGCCAGTATGCCAATATCATCCTGCAGAAGGGCTGTATTATTAAATAGTTCTTATAAAAATATTAAAACAATGCAGTTTATGGTATACTATGTATAGTTGTTCAAGGTAGTTAGTATCTATTCTTAATAATATAAAGCAGGAGTATATATGAAAGATAAGAAGGTTAAAAGAAAAAAGAAGGTCAATAATCATAATAAAATTAATGACTCTTATATGGTTAAAGACAGTGACAAGATGGAAGAAAGAAAAAACATGCTTGAAGAGTTTTTTGCCAGTGATGAATATAAACCCATGCGTTTTAGGGATATAGTAAGCCTGTTGCAGGTTCCTAAGAGTTCAAAACATGAGCTGAATAAGATATTAGATATAATGATTTCTCAGGGGAAGATTATAATAGATGACAAAGGAAGGTATAAAAAACCCGGAGATAATGTTAAGAGGGGAACATTTTCTGGAACACAGAAAGGTTTTGGATTTGTTATAATAGAGGGAGAGCCCGAGGATATATTTATTCCGGAGCTTGCCACAAAAGGTGCCATCCATGGTGATACTGTAGTCATATCAATAAGTGAAGAAAAAACAGGTAAAAGAAAAGAAGGTGCAGTACTCCAGATACTTGAGCGAGGTATGAAGGAGGTTGTTGGTACCTTTCAAAAAAGCAAGAACTTCGGCTTTGTAGTACCTGACAATCAAAAGTTTGGCCATGATATATTTATACCTAAGGATAGTACAAAAGGTGCAATAACAGGCCATAAGGTAGTTGTGACAATCACTAATTATGGTGATGAAGAGCATAATCCTGAGGGTAAGGTAATTGAAATAATCGGACATATCAATGACCCCGGTGTAGATATTATGTCTGTAGTTAAGGCCTATGAGCTACCAGTGGAATTTCCCAAGGATGTATTTCGAGTACTGGACTTTATCCCTGATGAGATAGATCCAAAGGAGCTAGATAATAGGTTAGATATAAGAAATATCCAGACTGTCACCATAGACGGAGAGGATGCCAAGGATCTAGATGATGCCATATCATTAACTAAGGAAGGTGACATATACCGCCTAGGTGTACACATTGCTGATGTTACCCATTATGTTAAGGAAGGGGCTGCTCTTGATAAGGAGGCATTAAAAAGAGGAACCAGTGTGTATCTGGTAGATAGAGTTATACCAATGCTTCCTCATAAGCTGTCAAATGGTATCTGTTCTTTAAATCCTGGTGTAGATAGGTTGGCACTTTCTTGCTTTATGGATATTGATAGCAAGGGAAATGTAATAAGTCATAATATAGCAGAGACAGTAATTCGATCTGATAGAAGAATGACCTATACCAATGTATCTAAGATAATTGAGAAAGAGGATGCAGAGGTTACAAAAGAATATGAAGAATTTGTTCCTATGTTTATGCTGATGTTGGAATTATCGGAAGTATTAAAGAAGCGTCGGCACAAAAGAGGAGCTATTAATTTTGATTTTCCTGAAAGTAAGATTATTGTTGATCACAATGGTAAGCCAGTGGAGATTAGAGCTTATGAAAGAAATAGAGCAACAAAAATTATTGAGGAGTTCATGCTAATAGCTAATGAGACTGTTGCAGAAAATTACTTCTGGCAGGAGATTCCTTTCTTATATCGAACCCATGATAATCCTGATGATGAGAAAATAAGGGTACTGGCTATCTTTATTAATAATTTTGGTTATAGTATAAAGGTTGGAAATGAGGATATACATCCTAAGGAGTTACAAAAACTACTGAATAGGATTGAAGATACTCCAGAGGAAGCATTGATTAGTCGCCTAACACTACGCTCAATGAAGCAGGCAAAATATACGGTTGATAATACAGGACATTTTGGTTTATCAGCCAAGTATTATTCACATTTCACCTCACCCATAAGAAGATATCCTGATCTTCAGATCCACCGCATTATTAAGGAAAATATAAATGGTAAATTAGATGAAGAAAGGCGAAACCATTATCAAAAGCTACTTTATGAAGTGGCCAACCACTCAAGCAAGACAGAACGTAGAGCTGATGAGGCTGAGCGGGAAGTTGAAAAGATGAAGAAGGTAGAATACATGATGGATCATATCGGTGAAATCTACCAAGGAGTTATATCAGGTATAACCACCTGGGGTATCTATGTGGAATTACCCAATACTGTTGAAGGAATGGTTCGGGTTAGTGATATGGTTGATGATTACTACGTATATGATAGTGAGCGTTATCTTATGATTGGTGAGCATACCAAAAAGACCTATAAGTTAGGTCAGACAGTACAAGTAGAGGTAATAGGAGCAGATAAGCTTCTTAGAACTATAGATTTTGCATTTGTGGAGGTCGAGATTTAAGTGGGGGAAAATATAAAGTTAATTGCTAATAACAAAAAAGCATACCATGATTATTTTATAGAGGATAAGTATGAGGCAGGGATTTCACTTCATGGAACAGAGGTTAAATCCTTAAGAGCAGGAAAATGCAGCATAAAGGAGTCTTTTATTAAGATTGAGAACGGTGAGATGTTCATATATGGTATGCATATCAGTCCTTATGAGAAAGGTAATATCTTTAATAAAGACCCTCTTCGTGTAAGAAAGCTACTGCTTCATAAGTATCAGATTAATAAAATAAATGGTCAGCTTTCTATGAAGGGGTATACCATAGTACCCTTACAGGTGTATTTTAAAGGAAGCTTAGTTAAGCTTGAGATTGGCCTTGCTAAGGGTAAGAAACTCTATGATAAACGTGAAGCCATAGCCAAGAAGGACATGAGAAGGGAGACGGAGAGAGAGTTTAAAGTCAAGAATCTATATTAACTTTAAAATGAAAATAATGGTGGCATTGGAAGTAAGATTTTATTGATAGAAGCTTGAATTACTTGACATTATATGATAATTGTTATATGATTTACTTGCGTTTGAAATCCAGGTATTACAATAGAACTTTCAATTAATATATGAATAATCTATTAGTAATAACAATCTATATTTAACGGGGTTGTACTGGTTTCGACGGGGGTTTTGAAATTG
>JAAYRE010000028.1 GCA_012518935.1 Clostridiales bacterium | reverse complement strand
TATCTAACATATCAGATTTGGAAGCAACACCAATTAAGGTTCCAAGTGTATCAAATACATCTACAAATAAGAAAGCAAATACAACAACTAAAAAGTCAAGGGAGAACATTAATTGGTGTTGCTTCCAAATCTGATATGTTAGATAAGGAAGGTAAGTTACCTAGGATTAAAGGTGCTCTGATGGCAGATGCAGTAGGAACAACTGTAGGTGCAGCACTTGGAACATCTACTGTAACTACTTTTGTAGAAAGTGCTACTGGAGTATCTGAAGGTGGAAGAACTGGATTAACATCCTTTGTAGTTGCAGTGTTATTTGGTCTATCAGTATTCTTATCTCCAATCTTTTTGGCTATTCCTGGTTTTGCAACAGCACCAGCCCTTATCATTGTTGGTTTTTACATGATAAGTTCAATCATTAAGATTAATTTTGATGATATGACCGAAGCAATTCCAGCATTCCTTTGTATCATAGCTATGCCATTTACCTATAGTATATCTGAGGGTATCTCCTTTGGTATTATTTCTTACGTAGTAATCAACTTAATTTCAGGTAAGGCGAAAGACAAAAAGATTAGCATTGTAATGTATGTATTGGCAGTATTGTTTATATTAAAGTATATATTTATGTAGATATATTGATAATACTGGAGTAGGATGTGAACATCCTACTCCAGTTATTATTATGTAAAATTTAAAATTTAGTATTGATTTATTAAAGAAAATACTGTACTATGTATAAGGTTATAAAATTTTACATAGATATAACCAAAAAATAATCAAAGGAGAAAGAAATGGGAGAGAAATCACTACACAGAAAAATCATACTTGGTCTACAGCATGTATTGGCTATGTTTGGTGCAACAGTATTAGTACCTGCATTAACAGGGCTAGATACATCAATTACACTATTTTGTGCAGGAACAGGAACCTTGTTATTTCATTTAATAACAAAAAAGAAGGTTCCTGTTTTTTTGGGTTCAAGTTTTGCATTTATGGTAGGAATAATTGCAGTTATAGGCGATTCTAGAATTGGTGATACGGATTTTCTGCCTAAACTGGCAGCCGTAAAGGGTGGCTTAATTGTTGCAGGTCTTATATATGTTATTTTTGCAATATTAATTAAGCTGGTTGGTTATGAGAAGGTGAATAAGTTGCTACCTCCTATCGTAACAGGCCCCATAATAATTGTTATAGGATTACGGTTAAGTAGTGTTGCAATAAACAATGCATTTTATCTGACAAATGAGAATGGTGAAAGCGTATTTAGCCTAAAGGCAGTGCTTATAACTGTTATAGTATTGGCGACTTGTGTTTGTATATCTGTATTTGCGAAGGGTATCTATAATTTGATGCCAATCCTTTTTGCCATTGTTATTGGTTACTTAGTATGTATACCATTTGGACTTGTAGATATGACTCCTGTTAAAAATGCAGAGTTTTTCTCTTTTATGGAATCGAATATTAAATCTCAAATATTATTACTTCCAACTTTTGAACTGGATGCTATCCTTGCTATAGCTCCAATAGCTTTAGTTACCTTAATTGAGCATGTAGGAGACATAACTACTAACAGTGCAGTTTGTGGTAAGAATTTTATGGAAGACCCAGGAGTTCATAGGACTCTCATGGGTGATGGCTTAGCAACTGCGTGGGCAGGCTTACTTGGAGGGCCTGCAAATACTACTTATAGTGAGAATACAGGTGTACTTGCTGTAACTAAGAATTATGATCCAGCTGTTATCCGTATTGCCGCAATTATTGCGATGCTACTAGGTATAATAGGTAAGTTTGGTGGTCTTGTAACTAGTATTCCTACACCGGTAACTGGAGGAATAAGTATTGTATTGTACGGTATGATTTCATCTGTTGGAGTTCGTATCCTGATTAATTCCAGATTAAACTTTGGAAATAGCAGAAACCTAATGATTGCCGCTATTATCTTTGTATTAGGAATTGGTTGCGACAGCATACCTATTACAGAGACAGTAAGTGTATCTGGACTAGCTCTAGCAGCTATTGCTGGAATTATCTTAGCATTCATGCTACCTGTAGGTAAAGATAATGTTTTGGAGAATGAAGAGAGTTAAGATCATATTTAAGTTTAATATATAAACAAATATACCATCTCATTGAACTAAAGCTAAATCATTGATATTGACAAAGCTTGGTTTTGTGAGATGGTTTTTCGTTATACTTGGCACATATTTATGGATGTGATATACTATCCTCAATATCAAATTAGACCAAGAAATATGGGATATAATATTAGTATGTATCGTCTAATATATATATATATATTAAAGAGAGACCAGTTAGGAGGCCTTTATATGAAGAATATCAACAAGCTTATTATTACCTTAAGGGATTTTACGTCTACCATAATCCGTTTCCATATATCTATATTATTTTTCTTTCTTTCAGCTATACTGACAGCATATAATATTTCTAAGGGGGATTTTGAAAACTATGTTGAATTATTGCTGGCCTTTATGGTGGGGGCTACAGTATTTTTAGTTTTACAGTTAATATATGAACATTTCATGCAAGGGACCAGTATACATCTTATATTTTGTGGAAGTGCAATTTTAGCCGCTATAATTTATTATTTGCTGGTTCGATTTGCTGTTAAAGAGTTTAGCAGTGAACATGTTATCAGAACCATTGTCTTATTATTTGTTTTATTTATTACTTTTATGTGGATACCAGCCATAAAATCCAAGATTGGTTTTAGTGAAAGTTTTATGGCAGTATTTAAATCATTCTTTACTGTATTCTTTTATTCTGGTGTATTATTTCTAGGGATTTCTTTGATTCTGGTAGCCATAGATATGCTGATTGTTAATGTAGATTATAAGGTATATAGCCAGGCTGGTAATTTAATTGTGTTTATATATGCTCCTATACATTTTCTGTCCTTGATTCCCATCTACCCTCCTGCTTCAAATAGGGGTAGGATACGGAATAATGGAGAAGTAAATGATTTGTCACAAGAACTAAGGAAAGCCATAGAGCCATCAAAATTCCTAGGGGGGCTTATTTCCTATATTGCCATTCCTATTACTGCTATATATACAATTATTCTCTTACTTTATATTGTACTAAACATTACCGGTGATTTTTGGAAAGACAATCTGATGGAGCCTTTACTTGTAACATATTCTATTATAGTAATTATCGTCTATCTATTAGCTTCTGTAATACCTAGTAAAATAGCCAGGAGTTTTAGAAAGATATTTCCCAAAGTGCTTATTCCTGTAGTATTATTTCAAACCCTGTCTTCTATATTAAAGATTGGAGAGTTGGGGATTACAAGCGGTAGGTATTATGTCATATTATTTGGGATTTTTGCAACAATATCTGCTATATTATTCAGTATCAGGCCGAATCATAAAAACAATATAATTGCACCTATACTAATTGTTCTATCTTTAATCTCCATATTTCCCCCTGTAGATGCATTTAGGGTAAGTAAAGCAAACCAAATAGATAGGTTAACCCAAGTTCTAGAGGAAAATGAAATGCTAAGGGATGGTAAGATCATACCTAACAACAATCTGTCAGAGAAGGACAAACAGATAATCATTAGCTCTGTTAGATATCTGAGAAGTATGAATCATATAAAAGATATTAGCTGGCTTAAATCTTATAGTATGAATTATGATTTTGAAAAAACTTTTGGATTTTCACAATATGGATCTGTCACTGAGCCAAGGGTGACAATTGCATATCATTATAATTTACCCAAAATGACAACTATAGATATATCGGGGTATGACTTCTTTGTAGAAGCAGAGTTCTTTGGAGATAATAATGCAGATCATCTAAATATTTCTTTCGTAAAAGATAAAACTTATACCCTATATCATGAGGCTGAAAATGATATTGGTGACCTGGTCCTTAAGGACGAGGAAGGTAATGAATTAATTCGGTATTCATTAGGAGATATTTTTGAAAGCTTTAAGGGGAAGGAAGATACCTTTGGTGAGCTAGCCTTAGAAGATGCACAATTTATGGCAGAGAATAATAATGGGCTTATATATATTGTTACCAGAGCCATTAACTATGAAGAATGGAATGAAGAAAAACCCTATCAGAATATTAATGCTTATGTAATGGTTAAGATAAAATAATGCTAATGTAACTAATAAGAATAATTCACAAAGATAAATCAGAAAGGGGAAGCACTATGAAGATTTCTACGAAAGGCAGATATGGGTTACAGGCTATGATTGACTTGGCACTGTATTCTCAAAATGATTTAGTACCTTTAGCCAGTATTGCTGAGAGACAGGATATATCAAAAAGTTACTTAGAGCAAGTGTTTTCTATCTTGCGTAAGGCAGGACTGGTTAAAAGTACAAAGGGAGCTCAGGGGGGTTATATGCTAACATCGGATGCTAAGGATATTACTGTAGGTATGATTCTTCGGGCACTTGAGGGGGATTTATCAGTTGTACCTATGGATGATGAAAATACAACCAATAGGATAGAGAGCTATATCCGTGATAATATCTGGAACAGGATAGATGAAAAAGTATTTGCATTAATTGATGAAATCACTTTACAGAGTATTATGGATGATTATCTGAAGAAAGATCCAGCTCCCATGTATTATATTTAATTTGACATATAGTTTTATATGATGTAAACTAATTTTAGTATCAATTAAATAATGTTTAGACCTCACTATATCTGTGGGGTAGAGGAGCGGTATTTAATAGTCTATGGTGGAGCTTGAGAAGCTATGATGCCATGGAGAAGGAAATATCGCCGAAGTATATAATATACTCAGTATTATATGCTGGGCCTGTAGTTAAGAGCTACAGGACTGTCTCATAAAGCAACCCGGCTTTATGAGTTGTGCTATCTCATTCAGGGAAAGTGTAGGACTAAGTTGTAACTAACCTGAGAGAACCTCAGGTTTTTTTATAATAAGAAAGTGCGTCCTATTAAATAAAATAATGCTCCGCAAGGATTAACATAATTAACAGTTGACTCTTTACTACATAATATAGACTAGTATGAGAATCGTAACAAATCTGGAGATGGCAATAATAAGGTTACATGGGTAAATATTAAGAGGAGGATATTTATGAAAAGAAGAGTAATAGGCTTAGTTATTATTACAGTAATGGCAATGATGGCAGTAGTAGGGTGTGGCAAGAAGGATTCAGGCAATACCTTTAAGGTAGGACTTGAAGCAGATTATCCCCCATTTAACTGGACACAAATTAATGATTCTAATGGTGCTGTTCCAATTGATGGTGCTAAGGAATATGCAGGAGGTTATGATGTAGAAATAGCCAAAAAGATTGCCGAAGGATTAGGAAAGGAATTGGTAATTGTTAAGACAGAATGGGCAGGACTTGGACCAGCATTAATATCAGGTAAGATTGATGCCATTATAGCAGGTATGTCACCAACAGAAGAACGTAAAGAATCTATTGACTTTACAGATAATTATTATGAATCTGATTTGGTTATGGTTGTTAAAAAGGGCGGTGCCTATGAAAATGCCACAAAGCTATCGGATTTTGCTGGAGCTAAAATAACTGCACAACTTAGTACCTTCCATTACACGGTTATAGATCAAATCGAAGGTGTTATAAAAGAAACGGCTATGAATGATTTTACAGCCATGCGTGTGGCATTGGAATCCGGTGCCATAGACGGATATGTGTCTGAAAGACCTGAGGGAATAAGTGCTACCACAGCCAATGATAATTTTGCTATGGTTATATTTGAAGATGGCTTTAAGACATCGCCGGATGATACAGCTGTTGCAGTAGGATTAGTAAAGGGCAGTGAATTGGTAGATGATATCAATGAAATCCTAGCTGGAATATCTGAAAAAGAACGTATTAGAATTATGGATGAGGCAATTAAGAATCAACCATCAGCAGAATAGAGTTATTTGATATGGGGGCTGTCCAGGATTAGCCTATAATTTAAGGGCAGCCTCCTATTTTTATATAATAGCAAAGTGCGTCCTATTATATAAAAAAAGCTCCGCAGGGTTGCACACTCGCAGATGTGGTATTTTGCCAGCAAAGCTGGCAGCGCTCGGCACTAGAGTTTCGCAAGCATTAAAAAATTGATTAGGAAAGGCTTTGGGTGGCAATATGACTGGAAAATGGTTTATTAAAGTTATTGTTGATTATTGGCCAATGTTTCTTAGAGGTGCAGGAGTAACTCTCTATATCTCAATTATCGGAACAATTATTGGAGCAATGATTGGCTTAATAATAGGAACAATTCGTACAATCCCCACATCAGATAACAGTTTAAAAAGGGGATTTTTAAGGATAGTTAATGGTATTCTTACTGCATATGTGGAAATATTTCGTGGAACCCCGATGATTGTTCAATCTATGGTAATTTATTATGGTTCATTATTAGTCTTTAACATAGATATGGACAAGATGTTTGCAGGTATATTTATAGTTTCAATAAATACTGGTGCTTACACTGCAGAAATAGTTCGAGGGGGTATTATATCAATAGATAAAGGACAATTTGAGGCAGCCCATGCTATTGGAATGAATCACGGTAAGACCATGCTTTATGTGGTGTTACCTCAGGTAATTAGAAATATACTACCTGCCATTGGTAATGAATTTGTTATTAATATTAAGGATACTTCTGTGTTAAATGTTATTTCTGTTACAGAATTATACTACCAGACCAGTTCGGTTACCGGTAATACCTTCCGATTCTTTGAACCATTTTTAGTTGCAAGTATAGTCTATCTTGTTATGACAGTAACGGTTACAAGAATACTTAGATTTATAGAAAAGAAAATGGATGGGCCAGAGAATTTTATCGTAATTCCCGGGAATCAAATGCAGGTGGCGAGACCCGAAGATGTCGCCAAGAAAAGATGAGGCACGGGCATATAAGGATTAGGAGGGTTCAAAATGGATAATATTATAGAAGTTCGACATTTAAGTAAATGGTTTGGTGAGAATGAAATTTTAAGGGATATTGATTTTACAGTAAAAAGGGGTGAAGTCGTATGTATTATAGGTGCTTCTGGTTCGGGAAAGTCCACACTACTACGGTGTATAAACCTATTAGAGAAACCAAGTGGCGGAGAAATAATATATCATGGAAAAAACATCTTGGATAACAAACATGATGTTTATGCTTATAGATCGAAGCTTGGAATGGTCTTTCAGCAGTTTAATTTATTTAATAATTATAATGTGCTTAAAAATTGCACCATAGGGCAGATGAAGGTACTTCACAGAAGCAAGGAAGAAGCTGAGGAAGTAGCTATGAAGTTTTTACAGGTAGTTGGTATGGACCAGTATATCAATGCAAAACCTAGTCAACTATCAGGAGGTCAAAAACAAAGGGTTGCCATCGCAAGAGCAATGTCTATGGAGCCTGATGTGCTTATGTTTGATGAGCCAACTTCAGCATTAGACCCTGAGATGGTTGGAGAAGTGCTTAATGTTATGCAGGGGCTAGCAAAAAGCGGTTTAACCATGTTGGTTGTAACCCATGAGATGGGATTTGCCAGTGAAGTAGCAGATCGAGTAGTATTTATGGACAAGGGAGTAATTGCTGAAGAAGGAACACCCAAGGAGATCTTTAATAATCCTAAACAGGATCGTACTAAAGAATTTTTAAGAAGAATATTAAGAGAAAATAAGGCTGAATAAATTATATTTATGAGATAAGATAAAGTAAGAGGCTAATGACCTTCCCATATATTAATGTCTTGGGAATGTCATTAGCTTTATTCATATAATAGTAAAGTGCGTCCTATTATATGAAAAATGCTCCGCAGGGATGCACACTCGCACACATGGTATTTTGCCAGCAAAGCTGGCAGCGCTCGGGGCTAGAGTTTCGTAAGCGAAATTCTTTCTTGTTATTTTGTTTTTCTGGCGGGCATTTCTTCTGGTATGGAGGGGGTAGCTGAGTTAGGAATCGGTTGTGATATTTCTGGGGTTATTCCTTCGTCAGTATTTCTAGCCTTATTAGTTCCTGGCACTTGTCTGCTGTTTTGGATGAGGGCTTCATTTTTGACACCGGTTCTTTTTGTGGGTGTAGCTTTATTGTTATCTATTCTATTCATAAGTATTTCTCCTCTCATAATAAAGTTTATAGTAACTATTGATATTAGTTTAAGTAAAATAACAAGAATTATTCTTGTAGCCATGATAAGGTATATGTAATAAATATTTAATAAAAAACAAGGGATATAATGCAATGATTGGAAATAATGAAGAGAAATGTAACAAAAATGTAACAATAATTTAAGATGGGAGCAGTTAAATTTGATTCTACATATATGAACGAATCTTATATTAAGAACCTTACCCCTACTTGGTTTTATATTTTATTTAATTGATATAAACCCTGTAATTAGAGCGTTTGACTTAGGAAAACAAGGAATGAATATGTGGTTAATAAATCAAGATAATATAATGTTTTTCATGGTTATAAGTAGATAATTCCCAATAGTTAGGATGAAGACCAGTAATTGACACTTGAACATAATATTCTACTATGGTAGTCTTAAGGAGCAACAAGACAGACAACCAATAGGAGGTAAAAAAAATGAAAAAGATATTAGTAACTTTATGTTCACTGGCACTGTCAATTGCAAGTACTTACGGCGCAAATCAGCTTGCATCTAAAGATGAAGTGATTATAGATAACAATAAAGAACAGGTAATACAAGAGCAAGAAGCTGATGTGGTGGATGAAACTGTTGAACCATCTGAGGATGAGATGAAGACATATGATACCGATGCCTTAGATGATGAAAATTCTGAGGTAGAAGTAGACTCCCCTAAGTCAGACAATGCTAATAAGAAAGAAACTAATAATAGGGCTAAAGATAAAACAGAAGACAAACAAAAAGTAAATAAGAAAGCAGATAAGAATGCCAATAATAAGACAGAGAATAAGGCAGTTAATAAATCAGAAGATATACCTGTTGCAAAAGATTATACTGATAGCAACAAAAACAATAATACAAAAGCAAATAAGTCTAATAAAAACATTTATGATTATATTAAGGACTTAAAATCAAATGGTAAAAACGCATATGTTTATAAAGGTGTAGATTTGTCCGATTGTAATACAACACAGGATGTTGTTGAGAAATTACAAAAAAACGGATACAAGAACATCAATATGAATAATGTACAGAAAATAAATTCCTTAGAGGATATACTTTCAATGATAGGTGATAAGAAACCACAGGCTAATACAGACAAACCAGCTCCTACAACACCAAAGCAGCCTACACCTACAACACCAAAGCAACCTACACCTACCACTGCACCTACTAATCCTTCCAACAATAGCTATGCAGATGAGGTATTAAGACTTGTTAACATTGAACGTGAAAAAGCAGGACTATCCCATTTGACAACAAACTCCTCACTTACAGCGGCAGCTAATAAGCGTGCACAAGAAACTAAGACTTCCTTCTCCCACACAAGACCCAATGGCTCTAAGTTCTCAACAGTTTTACAGGAATATGGTGTTTCCTATAGGACTGCAGGTGAAAATATAGCATATGGCCAGCGTTCTCCACAGGAAGTTGTAACCGGTTGGATGAATTCTCCTGGACACAGAGCTAATATCCTGAATGGAAGCTTCAACAAAATTGGTATTGGTGTATATCAATCAAATGGTGTTATTTACTGGGCTCAGTTATTCACCAACTAATCCTAAAGTAAGGTAACAATAGAAATAGCGGTATAATATAAAGGGACCATAAGTATTGACCTTATGCATATTGCATAGTGGCTTTACTTATGGTCCCTTCTATATTGTGTCTTAAGCTTTTCATAGGTTTTGCTATAATGGATCAACTCCATACAAACGATAAAATCCCTGTGGGAATCCACATACAGGGCATATTTCAGGAGCACATTCCCCATTCAAGAGATTACCGCATTGCATACATATCCATAAAGTAGGTTGCTCCTTGCAGAATACTGTATTTCTCACAACATTATCATATTGTGTTTCTAGTTGCAGTCCGTGGTTAAGATCAATATTACCTACTCCGTTAAATAATGATTCTATATCAGTATATCCTTCCTCTCTGGCAATTCGCGAATATTCACGGTAAAGCTGAGTCCCGTTATAGGTTTCTGCTTCTGAAGACATAGCTAGAACTTGAGCTGTATCAGGAAGGGTGCCTTCATTCAATCGTCGTAACCAAATCCTTGCATGCTCCTTATTATTTCTACTAAAGACATCGTATATATCGCCGATTTGTTGATAACCATCTCGCCTAGATATATCGCTATAGATGCTAAACAATGCACTTAACATTAGCTCTCTTTCAAAAGCATTTTGTAAATTTTGATATGTTTGGCTTTGTTGAAATTCCATTTTTTCTCCTTTCTAGAGCTTAATGTTGATACATTTTATGATAAATTAAAAATAAATATGTAATAATATCTATTCTTCAATTCTTGGTCTTGTGGGGTCACAATCTGAGCGTTTTTTTAGGCCAGCTGTCTGGGACAAATTCAATAGATAATAGCATTCTTCCCTAGCCATGTGGTCTGCCATCAAAGGTGACAAGTTCCCAAGTATCTGACCATCCATTCTTAGATCCCGTAGATCCTCCAATAAATATTTAAAAGAAGATACTAGTGTTTCTGCCTGCCTATTTAGTTGATTTAATGAAGGAAAATTCTCAAGCCCTGTACGTAGGTAGCCCTTCATATTTGATGCCTTAAGAAGAAGGTTGGAAAATTGTATTTCATATAGGTCTAGTTCATGAATTAATTCTTTTTCAGCTAAATCAAGACTTGCAGAAATAGTAGCAGCATGGCCTATAGCATCAGTTAACCATATTAGATGGTAGTGAATCGGATGGAATAGTATCTGTTTCTTGCCTTGAATAAGATGAAGGATTGTGATATATTCATCCAATTCATTTACCATATCATTAACTATTGATGGGGGCAGGTGTATCTTAACATTGGAATTTAACATAAGGGAAAGAAGAAAGAGTTTATACTCTCGAAATTGTAATATAAGTTGATATATCTGCCCTGTTATAATATCAAGCTCATTGCTATCGGATGTATTAATAATATGTTCAAGAATCTTATCAAAACTAATTATAAAGTCCTGTGATCTTTGTAGATGCATAGTTTCCTTGGGATATAATGAGAAAAATATGAATCTTGCATGGTCTCCCATAATCTGCAACCAGAATTGGTGTTCCATCAAGGTGTTTTCAAGGGACTGGTATTCATACATATTCAACCTCCTGCACAGTATATACACTTTATGTATATGCAGAAGTAAGACCAATTAGCAGAGGAAGAATTTAATTAATCAGGGTACTAGTGTGCCAGCCAATTGGTATAATGTGTTAGGGAAAGTTAAGAACCAAATATAGTTTATCTGCGTCTAATTATTGTAATACATATTAATAAGAAGTAAGGAGTGATATAGGTATTAGATGTAAATCCAATTGTTAGCTTTGAAATAGTAGAGTGGATGATAATTAAACTATAGATTTGGAGGTTTTTATATGATTAAAAAAAATATTATAAAGGTATTTGCCCTTAGTTTTTGTATGTCAGCATTGTTAACTGGAGTAGCATATGCAAACAGCATATCTCCAGCCTATGAAGGAACTGCTAGCACAGAAAAAACAGCATTACATGAAATGCAAAAAGAAATTGATCAATATATATTCTTTGATAATATAAATGAAATAGAAAAAATGGGATTTGAAGTGGTATATACTGGGGTATCAACCGGAGATTATGTTGAGATTGGTATAACACCCTATACAGAGGAAAATGCAGACTTTCTATATAGAGTATTTGGTAAAGAAAATCTTAAGATAGTTGCTGCCGATGAAGTGGTTTTGTATGCTCCAGATGAATTGATAGTGGAAGATTTACCTGCAGATTCAGGAAATGTATCCTCTCCAGTGATGGATATGGGAGATGATACACCAGTTTCAAATACTGATTATGATGAAGAGTTAATTAGAGAAAGAGAAAAGCTTGCTTCTGCAGATGGTGGTGAAGACTCACATCAGGATATAGATGATTTAATTAGGCAGAATGACATTGCCCAGGAAGATATGGATATAGAAGAGGATAGATTGGATGTAGTTGAAGATACCGGATATATGACAACACAAGACGACTCTATCATAACGGTTGCCCAAAAGGCAGAAAGCGATACTGCCAAAGAGAAGGGGGCTATAATAACAATTAAAAACATTGCAATAGCCGTCGGTGTAATTATAGTATTAGGGGGTACAACTATCCTATTATCAAAGAAGAGAGCAATGAAAAATAATAAATAAAAATGCAAGTTATAATAATAAAGCCAATGGTTTTTAAAAATTCCATTGGCTTTATGGTTTTGTTATACATATGAAGGGTTTTAATTATGGTATTTACAAATTATGGGTATTCGTAGTATAATAGAGATTGTAGTAGTAAAATAATAATAAAAGTTGAATGTACTATATCAAATTGGTATGATTATGATAATTATAGTTCAAAATACAAAGGATAGGCAAGTTAATAATGTTTCCTATATATGATGGATGACCATAAGAAGGAAGGTATCAAAAATGGTAGTTAAGGTATATGATAATGCCAAATTATATTTAGCAGAAAATGAAGCAACACTTCTAGAACAAGAGTCTGTAAGTCAATTGGTACTGTATAATGCTTACCAGATAGAGAAAAAGACATTAGATAGTAAAAGTCAACTTGGTGTTGTTGTGGAAGATGATGAGACTATATTACATTTTAGCAACAGACCTCTTAATAATATGGCAATATATATTTATAATGAAAGTAAAGACATTAAAGAGGCAGCCATGCTGCTAGCAGATTATATGTCAGACAATAAAATCCATCTTGAAGGACTTAATGCAAGGCAAGAGGTATGCGAAGCATTTATAGAGCAATATAGGAAAAGTGTTAAAAGCACCTTTACTGAAAAAATGGCCATGGACATTATGGAGATTAGGCAGGTAAATGAAGTCAAGGGAGTTGAAGGCAAGACTCGGCTAGCCATGCCTGATGAAGCTATGATGATGACCGAGTGGCTCATTCAGTTCCAGATTGAATCCTTAACCAAGGAAATTGATTATGAATCCGCTTTAGTGAAAATAACAAAACTAATTGATGATAACAAACTATATGTATTTGAGGATACTAAGGAAACAGTAGTTTCTATGGCAGCAGCAACAAGACAACTTGTTAATGGAATAGCTATAAATTATGTCTATACCCCAGAGGAGTATAGGGGTATGGGATATGCAGCTGCTAATGTTTATAATATCAGTAAAAAATATTTGGATGATGGCTTTAAATTCTGTACCTTATTTGTGGACAAGAAAAATGTACTTTCAAAGCGAGCCTATGAGAAGGTAGGCTATGAAACGGTTGACGAAATGTATGAATATAAGCTACTTCAGGTGTCCTTTACTTAATCTGAGGTAGTACATAGGAGACTAGGGACTGTATTGTAGAAGGGGCTATATAGCCCCTTTATTATTTCACATTTTAAAATTCACAAATTTTACATAGAAATCTGTTAAAATTAATGAAAATGATATATTATAGTCATAAGGAGGTGCCTAATGGAAAAGCTTAAGATACTAGTAGTTGATGATGAAAATAGAATGAGGAAGCTTGTTAAGGACTTTTTAGTACGTAATAATTATGAGGTTCTAGAAGCAGAAAACGGCGAGCAAGCAGTAGATATCTTTTTTGAGAATAAGGGAATTGCTTTAATTATTCTGGATATCATGATGCCCAAGATGGACGGATGGCAGGTCTGTAAGGAAATAAGGCAGTATTCCGATGTTCCTATTATTATGCTGACTGCTAGAGGAGACGAGAAAGATGAACTTTTAGGCTTTGAGTTGGGAGTAGATGAATATATCTCGAAACCCTTTAGTCCGAAAATTCTAGTAGCTAGAGTAGAAGCAGTGCTTAGAAGAACCTCCGGTGGTGATGATGAAGTCATATCAATAGGGGGCATAGTCTTGGATAAGGCTGCCCATGAAGTTAAAATTGATGATAATATTATTGATCTAAGCTTTAAAGAATTTGAACTTTTAACATATTTTGTTAAGAACAAAGGGGTTGCCTTATCCAGAGAAAAAATACTTAACAATGTTTGGAATTATGATTATTTTGGAGATGCAAGAACCATTGATACCCATGTAAAAAAATTACGAAACAAGATGGGAGACAAGGGAAAATATATAAAAACTATCTGGGGTCTTGGATATAAGTTTGAGGTAGATTAATGAAGCACTCAATTAGATTTAAACTGACAGCTTTACTTACAGTCTTGATTGCATTTACAATATTTATTACATGGTTTATTAATCGCACATTTTTATCAGATTATTACTTAAGTAGCAAAGTGGAACAAATAACAAATGTGTTTGACCAGGTCCAACATATATATATGGAAAGTCAAGATAATGTCTTTCTATCGGAGGAGGAAACCTTGAAAATTGAGAGGTTATCCTCTAATAGTGATGTAAATATCTATGTACTTATGTCTTTTGCAGGAATGCCTATATTCAGCTATCCCCACCCGGATGACTTTGGCGAAAGAGAAAATGCCCAGGTTAAACAGTTAATAAGAGATTATATGAGTAGAAGTTCCGATATAGGTGATAAGACAATAATCCAAGAAAAGGGAAAGACTGTGATTTATAGACTATATGATAACCATTTGGATGCTAATTATATAGACCTAATTGGACTTTTAGAAGATAATAAGGTTGTTTTTTTAAGGTCTAATTTTGAGAGTATACAAGAAAGTGTCACCTTAGCAAATCAGTTTTTGGGATATGTTGGTCTTTTGTCTGTAATAATCGGAATAATCGCCATGTTCTTAGTCAGCGGTAGGTTTACTAAGCCAATCAAAGTAATGGCTAACATTGCAAAACAAATGTCTGAATTAAATTTTGAAGTCAAATATCCCGTTAAAGAAAAAGATGAGATTGGAGAGTTGGGCAGTAGCCTTAATGCACTTTCAGATAAGCTCCGAGACACCATATCAGAGTTGAAAAGTGCTAATAATGAGTTGCAGATTGATCTACAAAAAAAGATGGAAATTGATGAGATGCGTAAGGAATTTCTATCAAATGTATCTCATGAATTAAAAACTCCAATTGCCTTAATTCAAGGTTATGGTGAGGGATTAAGGGAAAATGTTAATGATGATGAAGAAAGTCGTAATTTTTATTGCGAGGTTATTATAGATGAAGCCAATAAAATGAATCAGATGGTTAAAAAGCTTTTATCCTTAAATGAGCTGGAATTTGGAAGCAACCAAACTAATTTTGAACGATTTGATATGGTAGAGCTAATACAGTCAGTCTTGTTTAAAGCAGAGATTTTATTTCTGCAAAATGGGATTATTCTGCATTTCGATGAGAAGGAACCTGCCTATGTATGGGCAGATGTGCTTTTGATCGAACAGGTGGTAACAAACTATATAAGTAATGCTCTTAATCATGTTGATAAGCAAAAAATTATAGAAATTAAATTAATTCGCAAAGAGAAGGTCTTAAGGGTTGCGGTATTTAATACCGGTGAGAATATACCTGAAGATGAATTAAATAAGATTTGGATCAAATTCTATAAAGTTGATAAGGCCAGAACCAGAGAATATGGTGGCAGTGGTATTGGACTTTCTATAGTTAAGGCTATTATGAATTCCCACAATATGGAATGTGGGGTCATTAACCATAGATCCGGTGTGGAATTTTGGTTTGAAGTTGATATGACTTGACATAGGATTATAGTTTTATCAAGCTTTTAGTTGATGAAAAATGGAATTAGTGCTATGATTATTGCAAATGATCTTATTGAATGGAGGCTGAGTAGGTGAAGAGGCTATTGGTATTGTTTATATGTATCGTAATGATAACATTAACTGGATGCATGAAAGCATATCCTTTATCTGATGCACAGACAGATATTGTGGCAGAATACATGGCAGGTATATTACTTAAAGATGATAAGGAATATAGACCATCTTTGCTTAGTCAGCAGGAATTAATTGATATTCAAGAAGAGGAAAGAAAAGAAAAGGAAGAGAAGACAGAAAAGAAAGAAAAATTGGAGCAAGATGAAGCCAAGTCTATTCCTAAAGAGGAACCTACAAATCAAAGTTCAGATAAGCAGAATATTCATTATACATTATCTGAGGTAATAGGAGATTCGAATTTTGATATAAAATACACTGGGTACAAGCTTGCAAATACTTATCCTGATGATGAAACTAATAGTTTGTTTTCGATTGATCCAAGAAAAGACTATCAGTTATTAGTAGTTGATTTTACAATAGAAAATGTTACCGACCAACTTCATAAGATTGACTTAAGAAATGAAAATATCCAATTTCAGTTAGATATCAATGTAGGAACAGTATATAAACCCCTACTAACCTTATTAGAGAATAATTTTCAATACATTGAGATGGATGTAGAGGCGGGGGTAAAGATACCTGCAGTCTTAATATTTGAAGTAAGCAAAGATATTGATATGTCTAATATTAATTTGATAATTTCTAAAGAATCCAAAACTGAGATAATTAAGATTAAATAGTTTTATACTATATAAGAACTAAAAGGGGTCAGTCATGGTTTATGTAGAAAGAAAACGCAGTAAAATATTAGGTCTTCCATTAAGTTTTACAAAGTATATAATATCAGAGGAGAAGTTAACGATTATATCAGGTTTTTTAAGTATTACGGAAGATGATGCATTTATGTATAAAATTCAGGATGTACGGCTTACGAGAAGCTTTATGGAACGTATCTTTAAGCTTGGAACCATTACATGTTATACAGGGGATACAACCCATCCTAAATTGGTATTAGAACATATAAAGCGAGCGGGGACAATAAAGGATTTTATAATGTATTCCTCTGAGGAAGCTAGAAGAAAGAGGATAGCTGCTCGTAAATTAAAGATACAAGCAGAAGAATTAGAAAATAATAGTAAGTATATTGCAGAGTGAACAGGGTATGCCCACCTTTAATCACTGATTGGTTTTTGAAGGTGGGTTTGTTATGTCTATTTCTGTTAAAATGTTAATTGTAAAAATTGTATATAAAATAAAAACAATTTGTTGTTGACATTATATATTCCATGTGATAAGATGAACTTCGGCTTGAGGCGGTCCACCATATACAATACTAAATATTGAAAATAATCTAAAAAATTATTTCTTCTAAAAAATTATTTTCAAAAAGTGGTTGACACAACAAGTTGGATGTGATAATATCATTTCTTGTCGGCAGTAAAACAGACAGCCGAATAAATTAGCTAATAAGAGCTAAATTTGTAAAGTATAGTACCTTGATAATTGAACAGTGAAACAACCCTGAAAATTCTAAAAGCAGAAGATGTTAAATCTTCAAAATAGATTTTCAACAGACAGACCTATAAGACCTAAGGATTATCCAAGGGAATT
>JAAYRE010000002.1 GCA_012518935.1 Clostridiales bacterium | reverse complement strand
TAATACTTTCCTGTATACAGTAGAATAAATATTACGATACAGCCAGTATAAATCGCAAGTAGCTTAGCAAATAGTAGCTGTACTCTGCCTTTTTTAGTAGGTCTTAATAATGCAAAGAGACCTCTGTCCTTCTCGCCCAGTATAAGGAGCATTGCGATCAAAAATATTAGTAAAAATGCGAGTATATCCGTATATATCGTATCTGTAGTAGCTGTAATGGGTTTGGAGTTAATATATGACGGCTGTATACCCTTTAGATGCTCATATGCTGGTGGTGTACGTAGTATACTGCGGTAGGCAAAGCTGTCTTTATCAGCAAAAATGGATACAGCTGTCATAGCCTTTGCTCTGCTATCTATTCCCTCAAGATAAGCCTCATAGCTACTAACCTTGGTAAGCTGAGCATTAGCTTGGTAATAGAGCATAAGAGTAGAATAGTCTTCTCTTGATATAGCATCCATTCTTTGCTTAAGATATTCTGTCAACTCATTCTTATCATCATTCATCTTTTGAAGCTCTGTATATAGCTTCTTGTAGCTGTCAGGATCTATTAAATCATTCTTGGCTGACCATACTGATAAGAAAATGTTTAGAGTCGCTGCACTTATTAATGCAATCCATAGCATTTTATTAGTTATTAATTTCAATATCTCAAATCTATACAGTCTCATACAAGACACCCCTGACTTACTGTTTCTTTAAGCTTAGACAGCACCTCCTGGCTAGGCTGTATCCTATCATCAAACAGATAAAGATATAAATCCTCAAGAACAGGCTTAACAGGCCTGCAATCATATCCATCGGGCTTTTCCTCAGCAAGTAGGCGAACAATAACAGAATTGTTATCCTTCAGCATGGAGCATATTCGCCATCTTGATGAAAGCCGCGGTAGCTCCTCCTCACCTACATGAAGCTCATATACTTTATCAGCAATTGTATCAATCATTTTAGAAGGCTGAGACTTAACGATAAGCTCCCCCTGCTTTAATATCATTATTTCATTAGAGATAAATTCAATATCTGTGACAACATGGGTCGCAATCAATACAAGCTTACTGAAGCTTATCTCCGATATCATATTACGTATCCGTATTCGTTCCTTTGGGTCAAGACCTGCGGTAGGCTCATCTAGTATTAGAATCTTAGGATCATTTAATATCGCCTGTGCAATAAGGATTCGTTGCTTCATACCGCCCGAAAAGCTACCAAGCCTTTTATCAGAAACCTCCGACAAATTAACCATAGATAAAACCTCGTCAATTCTTTCATTCAGCTTCCTTTTCTCCATCCCCTTCAGGGTACCCATATAGCCTAAAAATCTTCTTGCAGTAAAGCTGTCAAAGAGCGACTGTTGCTGTGGCATAAAGCCAAGCAAACTACGGTATTCCTCCCCAAGTGATCGGATATCCTTACCATCCAGCAATACCTCTCCTGTGTTTTGAACAAGATTATTAACCAATATATTAATTAAGGTGGATTTACCTGCCCCGTTAGGACCCAGTAGGCCGTATATACCTTCAGAAAAGGAGCAGTTAATGTTCTCTAAAGCCTTCTTATTCCCATAGGATTTTGATAAATTATGTATCTCGAGTAACATATTACACCATACCTTTCACTAGAGATTGCTTATTCAGGTGCTACAAGGGTATATTTACTCTTGTCGTTAATATAATCTTCTTTTAAAATATATCCGACCCGTCGCTGAATATTAGAATTATAATCAGAATAAAGGAATATATAGTAATCATCATACTCTTTAACTAATTCCATCTTGACTTTCTCTGGTAAACGTGAGCTTATCTCCATTAGTTCACCTGTAGACAGGTTATAGCAGAACTCCTTAGCATCCTCCTTATAACCTATGATAGGCTCAAAATTAATGTCACTGATTTTCTCAATGCCTTCAGTAAAATATAGAGTATCACCGATAGCATTACAGGTTTTGACGGGAGCTTCAAATATTACCTTCTCTTCCTTAGTGTTGAAATTATATGAAACCATCTCGTGAGAGCCATCTGCTTTTTCCCGATTATAATAATAAGATTCTTCATACACCAGTAATGGCGTAGGTAGATCAAGTAGTGTTTGTTCACCTGTGTCCAAATCCATGAAAAACATTTCCTCATGAAACGCTTCCATTACTGCTGCCATGAATTTTTTATATTTTTCTTCGTCCTTTATATAATCAGCCATATCGCCTTCTAGTCCATAATCTGCTGGATCAATAATCTCATCATAATATCGGTGGTATATAATCATATTATTACCTATTACACCGGAAGGAATATATCCATCAATCCCTTCGTTATTATTAAGTGTAATTCTTTTAACCGAATAATTATCCATGTTAATCTGATATAAATCCCAACGCTCTGCAGAGGTTGATATACCATCTACAAACTTAGGCTTTGCTGCTACAATATGTAGTGTATTACCAACAAGATAAATATCATTAAATATATCGCAATCAAGCTGTGCCACTACTTTTGTTTCTGTATTACTTATATCGCTTTTAAATAGATATGATACAAAGGTTTCCTTTGAATCCTTCATCTCGTATTTTTTTTCAAAATAATATTGATCACTTCCTATAAAAAAGGTATAGGGATGACACAGGCGTGAATTGCATTCCAGAGCTGTGTGATCACAGTTAGGCTTGGTGCAAAAATATATGTTTCTCATAGTGTCGTAATCAAAATAGCATTTAAATAGTCCAACTCTGTTGTCATCATATATAAGTCCTTTGTCATCTGCAAAGAAGTTCATATGAACAACTCGTATATTATCATTTTCTTCATCCTGATTACTCTTCTGACAGCTCGATAAACAGAGGATAATTAAGCTACAAATAATGATAATAAGTAATTCTTTTCTAATAGAGCATTTATTCATCTTTCTAATTCCTCCTCTGCTACTTTTTTTGATTTTACCCATTCCTCCCTCTGTTGGTTCACTTCATCAATTATCTTTTGGATACCGCTATCATCCAGCTGCTTTCGTATATCAGCAATAAATGCATCAAAATCTTTCACATTACCGGTCAGTATATCTGAGACTTTTTGCATCACTTGATATGTTTTATATAACTCGTCCTTTACATTGGTAGGGTCAAATACAAAATCATAGAATGTATACGGTAGCTCATCATACAACTTCCAGTAACGCTCTTTCTTGTCAGCATATTCATAATTACGAGGATATGAAATATAGCAGTTGCCATATCCTGGATAATATATATCCGGCCATTCAACCTTACCGTCTATCATTACATAGGTTTTATTCTCAATTCCGTAATATAATAGATTAGTTATGTAGGGATCTGTGTAAACCTTCATTAAAAAGTCAAATGCCTCATCCTTATACTTCGAGGCTGCAAAGATACAATCTGCATACAAATACGACATACCAGTGTCCCAAGATAGACAGCTGTCATAATATTTATTAAGAGTTATCTCTATAACATCGTCAGCATCTGCTAACTCACCTTCTCTGTTATATAAAAACATGTAATGTGGAATCATATATGGCACTGATGTTTTTGCATCTATTGTCATAAACATGTCATCTAGTTTTTTGGTTTCTTTACCTATAAGTCCTTGATTGGAATATTTACATAAAGTTTCAAGCCAGTGTAGATTTTCAGGTTCATCCAATGTTGATTTTGCTTTTTTTGTTATGTCATATGGGAAAGTAACTGCTATAGAATTAAGTAATTTTGTGTTCCCATATACATTATATGTTCTCGCATATCCTAGTGATATTGGTTTGAAGTTTGGATTTGCTTTTTCGCCCTCTGCAACCAGCTTAAGAATCGGCTCCAACTCGTAGATGGGCTTATTCAAATCCTCCACAGATATATTATACTTATTCATCAAATCCTTATTAACAATGTATGAGGGTGGTCCATACACCATATCGGCTCTACCGTTGATACCATATATTTCACCATCCACATCACAAGACTTCCAGTTGTTTTTATGTAATGATTGATATAGCTTCTTCCCCTCCTCTGTAGATAAATAATTGCTCAAAGGTTCAAAGTATCCTTTTCTTGCTAGTTCATAATAATCACCCCTGAGCGTTTGCATAATGTCTACCATTTCCATAAGCTTATTAATCTCCTGCATCTTCTCTTCTGACTTCAGATCCTTAGTGTGATATATTAAACCCCGTTGTCGTCCCGTAAGGTCGTGGAAGTAAACCACATAACTGCTTCCATTTTGAACCAAATGTTCATTGAGTTTGTCTGTGATAAAATCTGTAGGACCTATTCCAATTATCAAAAGGATAGCTTTATCCGGATATTGCTCTTTTATTTCATCATAGCTTCTAGATACATATCCAATAGGTCCAAGTTGTTCCAAATCCTTCCACAAGGGAGTTGATGATGAAGTATTCTCATTTTCTAATACCGATGAATCCTTATCTACTTTAGAAACATTCTGCTCATTATTTGTGAAGTTCTCAATATCATTAGCTGATTCCCTGTTTTTCAAAATCTGATTTAATATGGAATCTACATCATTATCTTTGCTATTCGTTTTAGATGATGTACAGGCAGATAATGCTAAGATTATTATTAATAAGATAGATAGTAATTTTTTTATTATAATCAACCCCTTATTATTGATGATACAACTGGTTCCCT
>JAAYRE010000027.1 GCA_012518935.1 Clostridiales bacterium | reverse complement strand
GTGTAACAGCTCTGAGGTTTTGTATTATGTATGACACATTATAGCTTCCTTCCAACATACATCAGATGCTCTGACCAACTAAGTAAGTCTTCACGTTCTGCCAGTTTTTCCGACATATCAAGCCATGCATCAACAATTTCCTTAGGCTGAGACATAATATTATTCTCACAAGGTGATGTAATGCTCTCCTGGCCAAAATAGTGTAATTTTTCTAGTGAAAACTGTGCCATAAATGGTAAGACATCTCGTTGATGAATAAAAAATGCTTGGGTAAAAGCTTCCCCTGCAAAACTTCTATCTTCCAGCACTGCTTTATAAAATTCACTTTCGAATCCATCCATAATAACAGGTGGATCAAATTTCATAGCATATATCATTCCTGAAAATACATTTATAAATGATACAAATATAACTCCATTAGGTTTCAAAAGTCGAAGACTTGCATTAATTGCCTTAATACGATCACTTTCTTCAAGCAAATGATATAAGGGACCCATAAGTAAAACCGCGTCAAATACACCCTCCACAATATCATCAACTGTCCTTGCATCTCCGACAAGGGCGTTTAACGCTAAACCTCCCTCGGTGGCTTTCTTTTTGGCAAAATCGACATTTTGCGGTGAGAGATCCAGCATTGTTACATCACAACCTTTTTGTGCCAACCACAGTGAATATCGTCCAGGGCCACCCCCTATGTCAAGCACTTTATCACCAGCTTTAACATAACGATCGATATAACGGCAAGTAATGAGAAACTCCGGGCGATTATCGATACGCTCCCATTCAGTTTCAACTGATGAATCATAATAGCTTCTAATTATTTCTGTTGTATCCATACTAACCCTCCTCTTTTTATTATATAAAAAAAGCGGATGAAAGATTTTTGTAATTATAGCACTCCCCATCCCTAGGGTCAATTAAATTTTTCCAAATTAGCAATTCTCTCTTTGATATTCTCCTCAAATTCTTCGTCTGTGAACTTAGGATCTCTTGTACTTCTCCAGATATCACAGGGAAGCTTATCACACTTGCCACAATTTCCATGCTTATTAGTAGTTACTGTACATTCATATATTGTACAGGCCTTACCCTCAGGCACGTGAAACACCTTTCCCTTTGCTTCATTGCAACCGTTACACATTATTCCATAGCAATAGCAGGTAGAGCAATATGAATTTCAGTGCATCAAATAGCCCAGGCACTTTGTTCTCAATCTATCTTATCTATAAATCAGTTCAGCTCATCCAAAGTTTTATTATATGCAGGTAAGAATTCCTCCAAAAATATATCCACTTCCTCAAGCTTCATATCTTTAATAATATTGTATATTGATTTCTTAGCACTGACAAACTCCGTATTACCTGCTTTTTCTTCTTCTATGCACTTTATAAGAGCTGATATCTTATCAGCAGCCTTTACTAGTTTCCACAGGTAGGCATCCTCTTCAAGGGGGAAAAATATATCCTCATAGTTTTTCTGCATATACTGAGGCAACATGTTAAGAAGTCTTTTTGCTGCATGCTTTTCTACTTCCTTATAAGCTCCTTGTATATTCTCATTAAAATACTTTATGGGTGTTGGCATATCCCCGGTAATAATCTCTGAAGCATCATGGTATATGCCAATAAGTGCTGTTTTTTCTGCATTAAGATTATTACCAAGTCGTTCATTACTAATAACCGCTAGGGCATGAGCCAGCACACTAACCTCCATGGAATGCTCACTTAGGTTCTCAGGTCTTGAATTACGCATCAACGACCACCGTTCAATAAGTTTCATTCTAGATATCATAGCAAAAAAATTCGATTCCAAATCTCTTCCTCCTTATATCACCTGTAAACGAAACAGGACATTATATATTAACAATCCTAATATTAAATCATATTAAGTCAAATATATAATGTCCTTATCTGTATGCCCAAGTAAATCTTGTATTTAATCAATAAAACTTAATCAATAATACATAATCTACAACACATAAACTATAATTCTATACATCTACAATGCTTAATTCTACAATACCTTATCCACAGCACTATAAGTCCCCTTGAGATACTTTTTCAGATACTGTCCTGTATAAGACTTCTTTTTCTTTGCAATCTCTTCAGGAGTTCCCTTAGCAATTACAGTACCGCCCTTATCTCCACCTTCTGGACCCATGTCAATAATATAATCTGCTGTCTTTATAACATCCAGATTGTGTTCAATAACAACTACGGTATTACCTGTTTCACTGAACTTCCGTAATATCTCAATCAACTTGTGTACATCAGCAAAATGCAGTCCTGTTGTAGGCTCATCAAGTATATATATGGTCTTACCAGTACTGCGTTTGCTAAGCTCTGTAGCCAGCTTGATTCTCTGGGCTTCTCCTCCAGATAATGCAGTAGATGGATGACCAAGTTTTAAATAAGATAAGCCCACATCATATAAGGTCTCTATCTTCCTTTGTATAGTAGGAACATTATCAAAGAATCTAAGAGCCTCTTCCACTGTCATATTAAGCACATCATATATTGTCTTTCCCTTATATCTTACTTCTAAGGTTTCACGGTTATATCTCTTACCATTACATACCTCACAAGGAACATATATATCAGGAAGGAAGTTCATCTCTATCTTAATAATTCCATCACCACTACAAGCTTCACAGCGACCGCCTTTAATATTAAATGAAAATCTACCCTTACTATACCCCCGCATCTTAGCATCCTGGGTAGCAGCGAACAACTCCCTAATCTTATCAAACACACCGGTATAGGTTGCAGGATTGGACCTGGGAGTTCGTCCAATCGGTGATTGATCAATATTTATTACCTTATCCAGTTGGTCAAAACCTAATATATCTTCATGACTTCCTGCAAACGAATGAGCACGATTTAGCTCCTTAGCCAATCTTTTATATAAAATTTGATTTATTAGGGAACTCTTTCCTGAGCCAGACACACCGGTAACACAGGTCATGACTCCTAAGGGAATATCTACATCAATATTCTTTAGATTATTCTCAGACGCACCAACTATAGTAAGATAGCCACTGGGCTCTCGTCTGCTTGTAGGTAGGGGTATTTGTATTTTGCCACTGAGATAAGCTCCGGTAAGAGACTCCTCACAGTTTATAATATCCTCTACCTTACCTTCTGCAACTACCATACCACCATGCTCTCCTGCTCCAGGCCCGATGTCTACAATATGGTCGGCAGCATACATGGTATCTTCGTCATGCTCAACTACGATAAGTGTATTCCCCAAATCTTTTAAGTCCTGAAGGGCTTTTATAAGTTTATCATTATCTCTTTGATGAAGTCCAATGCTGGGTTCATCAAGTATATAGGCTACCCCTACAAGACCCGAACCAATCTGAGTTGCTAGACGAATTCTTTGAGCCTCACCACCTGATAGTGAACCTGTGGCCCTGGCTAAAGTTAGATAATCCAGTCCAACACTTATGAGAAATCTAAGCCTTGCTTTAATCTCCTTTAGTATCATCTGCCCAATCTGTTGTTGCATTTCAGTAAGATTTATCTTATCCATAAACTCAGCCAATTCACTGATAGCAAATTCAGTAAGCTCAGATATGTTCTTATCACCTACTGTAACAGCAAGTGCCTCGGGCTTTAGACGTTTTCCTTTACAGCCCCTACAAGGGATGGTTGTCATAAATGTCTCATATTCCTGCTTTACAATCTCTGAGCTTGTCTCTCTATAACGTCTCTCAACATTCTTAATCAGTCCTTCAAAAGTAACATCATATATTCCCTGGCCCCTTTGGCTCTTATAATGCACTTTGACTGACTTGCCGTTAGTTCCATGGATAAACATATGCTGAATATCTCTAGGTAAATCTTTATAAGGAGTATTTAAGTCAAACTTATATTCTTTTGCCAAGGCCTCCATAATAGACCTAGTGTAACTACCCTTATTACCAATTGACTGCCAGCCCGGTGCTGCTATGGCACCTCCTATAAGACTCAAGTCTTTATTAGGAATCAAAAATTCCTCATCAAATTCCATCTTAATTCCGATACCATGACATTCAGGGCAAGCTCCAAATGGGTTATTAAATGAAAATACCCTTGGCTCCAATTCTTCAATACTGATTCCACAGTCAGGGCAAGCAAAATTCTGGCTTAAGGTAAATGACTCTCCATCTATAACATCAACAACCAAAAGACCTTCTGCCAGCTTCAATACAGTCTCAATAGAATCAGATAGTCTCTGTTCTATACCTTCTTTTATTACCAATCTATCAACAAGTATCTCAATATTATGCTTGATATTTTTATCAAGACTTATTTCCTCACTTAATTCATATATACTCCCATCTACCCTTACCCTAACATAGCCACTTTTCTTAGCTGATTCAAAGAGCTTGGCATGGGCTCCCTTACGGCCACGAACAACGGGAGCAAGTAATTGAATCTTGGTCCTGTCTGGAAGACTCATTATCTCATCTACCATCTGATCTACCGTTTGTTTCTTAATCTCTACTCCACATTTGGGACAATGGGGAATACCTATCCTAGCATATAACAAACGAAAATAATCATAAATCTCTGTTACTGTTCCCACAGTGGATCTAGGATTACGATTAGTAGACTTTTGATCTATGGAAATAGCCGGGGGTAATCCTTCTATACTTTCTACATTGGGCTTTTCCATCTGTCCTAAAAACTGTCTTGCATAAGAGGATAGAGATTCCATATATCGTCTCTGTCCCTCCGCATATATAGTGTCGAAGGCTAAAGAGGATTTTCCTGAGCCGGAAAGCCCTGTCAGTACCACAAACTGATCTCTAGGTATATCTATGTCGATACTCCTAAGGTTATTTTCCTTAGCACCTCTAATTCTGATATAATTCTTTTTTTCTGACATAACTCCACCTGTTCTTAATTTATTAATTACAAATTATAGGTTAAGAAGTTGCTTCTTAACTTCTATCATCTTATCTCTTAGTTCTGCTGCCATTTCAAAGTTTAACTCTGCAGCTGCCGTATGCATCTCTTTAGTTATCTTCTTAACTAAGGCTTCTAGCTCCTTCTTTGACATGGATTCTATATCCTTCTCCATATCATTTATATCAACTTCCACCTTCTTTGATATGCTAATAATATCTCTTACCTTCTTCTGTATACTGGTCGGTGTTATTCCATGTGCTATATTGTAGTCATTCTGTATCTTTCTTCTACGATTTGTTTCGCTAACAGCTTTACGTATAGAATCAGTCTCCTTGTCTGCATACATTATTACCCGGCCCTCGGCATTACGGGCTGCCCTTCCAATAGTCTGTATAAGCGAGGTCTCAGAGCGTAGGAAGCCTTCCTTATCTGCATCCATAATAGCCACAAGTCCTACCTCAGGTATATCCAGGCCTTCACGAAGCAAATTGATTCCAACAAGTACATCAAACAAGTCCATCCTCATATCTCTTATAATCTCAGAGCGTTCCAAGGTATCAATATCTGAATGTAGGTATTTTACCCTGATACCTACTTCACGAAGATAATCAGTTAGATCCTCTGCCATCCGCTTAGTTAAAGTAGTTATTAGTACCTTGTTCTTCTTATCCACCTCTTTACGAATCTCACCAAGCAAATCATCAATCTGACCGGTGGTGGGACGTAGAGAAACCTCAGGATCAAGAAGTCCCGTAGGACGGATTACCTGCTCTGTACGAAGAAGCTCATGCTCACTTTCATATACAGAAGGTGTAGCTGAAACAAAAAGTATCTGACTAATCTTACTCTCAAATTCTTCGAAATTAAGAGGTCTATTATCAAGAGCTGATGGTAGTCTAAAACCATAATCCACCAAGGTTTGCTTCCTAGACCTATCTCCTGCATACATTCCCCTAATCTGGGGAATGGTCATATGGGATTCATCAATTATAATCATAAAATCATCAGGAAAATAATCCATCAGTGTATGGGGAGGGGTACCTGGTTCAAGTCCTGTCAAATGTCTTGAATAATTCTCTACTCCAGAGCAAAACCCTGTCTCTCGTAGCATCTCTATATCAAAATTGGTTCTTTCTGAAATTCTCTGTGCCTCTAAAAGCTTGTCCTCACTCTTAAAATAACGAATCCTTTCCTCCAATTCAGCCTCAATATTTTGTGTCGCAATCTTTAACTGTTCCGGTGCAACAACATAGTGGGAGGCAGGAAATACAACCATATGCTCCAAGCTACTCTTAATCTCTCCCGTAAGCACATCTATCTCCAATATCCTATCCACTTCATCACCAAAGAATTCTACCCGTATGGCAATCTCACCACTGGATGCTGGAAATATCTCCACAACATCTCCTCTGACTCTGAAAGTTCCACGCTTAAAATCCATATCATTTCTGGTGTATTGTATATCAATTAGTTTACGCAGTACGTCATCCCTATCCCTTATCATACCGGGACGCAAGGATAAGACCATGTTCTGATAATCAATGGGACTTCCCAGTCCATAGATACATGATACACTGGCTATCACAATAACATCTTCTCTCTCAGTAAGAGCTGCCGTTGCTGAGTGTCTAAGTTTGTCTATCTCTTCATTAATAGCCGAATCTTTCTCTATATAAGTATCAGTAGAAGGAACATATGCCTCCGGCTGATAATAATCATAATAGCTGACAAAGTACTCAACCGCATTCTCAGGAAAAAACTCCTTAAACTCTCCATACAGCTGAGCTGCCAGCGTCTTATTATGTGCTATTATTAAGGTTGGCTTCTGAATCTCTTGTATGATATTAGCCATAGTAAAGGTCTTTCCTGAACCAGTTACCCCAAGTAAGGTCTGAGCCACATTACCCTTCTTAAAACCATCTACTAAAGCCCTAATAGCCTCCGGTTGATCTCCAGTAGGTTTAAAATCGGAAACCAGCTTAAATTTCATACATAAGACACCTTCTTTCTAATCTATCTAAGTAAATATAACGAATATATATGGACATATCTTAAGTGTGGTAATTATAACACAGTGATATTGTAAAATCAATACATTTTTCGAATGTTTGTTCTATTTATTACCATGTAAAAAAGTGCACATCCAGATATTTAAATACTTGGAGTGCACAATCTTATAATCCAACTATTATTATAATTAACTTCAACTATAATTTGCTTGCAGTCTGAAACTGACTGTTATATAAATTATGATAAAATCCTTTCTTATCAAGCAGTTCTTCATGACTTCCTTGCTCTATGATATTACCCTGGTTCATTACTAGTATAAGATCCGATTCCTTAATTGTGGATAGCCTATGGGCAACAATAAAGCTAGTACGCCCTTTCATCAGCTTGGCAAATGCTTTCTGAATATGGACCTCCGTTCTGGTATCAATATTACTAGTTGCCTCGTCAAGTATTAGCATAGGTGGCTTTAGTAGCATTACTCTTGCTATACACAGAAGTTGTCTTTGTCCCTGAGAAAGATTTCCTCCATTCTGAGTTATGATAGTATCATATCCATTGGGAAGACGTTTTATAAAACCATGAGCATAGGAAGCTTTTGCAGCACTGATAATTTCACCCTTTGTAGCATCACTTCGACCATATGCAATATTCTCCCAGACAGTTCCTTCAAAGAGCCAAGTATCCTGTAGCACCATACCATACATGGATCTCAGTGTTTTTCTTTTCATAGCTTTAATATCCACATCACTTACCTTAATTGACCCTTTATCCACATCATAGAATCTCATCAGTAGATTTATTACAGTAGTTTTGCCAGACCCTGTAGGTCCTACTATGGCAATCCTGCTACCTGGCTTTACATTGAGATTAAGTCCTTCAATTAAGGAAGTATCCTTCTGATAAGAAAATGCTACATCAGTTAGGCTTACTCTTCCATCACATTCAAGGTCTGATAGCATATCTTCATCAGAGGATTCAGGCTCTAAATCAATCAATCCAAATACCCGTTTTGCAGAGGCTAGGGCTGATTGCAGTTCAGTAATTACTCCTGAGATTTCATTAAAAGGCTTAGTATATTGATTAGCATATGATAAAAAGCTTGATAACTGTCCTACAGATATATTTCCTCTTATTGCAGAAAATGCTCCTAGAATTCCCACTGCCGCATAGACAACCCCATTAACAAATCTTGTACTAGGATTTGTCAAGGAGGAATAAAACTGTGCCCGAACACCACATTCATGGAGCCTTCCATTTATCTCCTTAAACCTATCTATGGACCTATCTTCATAGGAAAAGGACTTGATAAGCTCCTGATTTCCCAGTAGTTCCTCAATAAGTCCACCCATTTCCCCTTTGATTCTTGTCTGCTCAGTAAATTTATTATAGGTTCTTTTTGAAATAAAGGCTGCCACAAACAGAGATAGGGGCGTAAGAAGTATTACCATTATTCCTATACCAAGATTAATATTAAGCATAAAACCAATGGTTCCCAGTATTGTCATAAGTCCTGAAAACAACTGGGTGAATCCCTGAAGCAACCCGTCTGATATGGTATCTATATCATTTACCATGGTGTTAATTATGTTACCATGGGGAGTATTATCTATCATTTCTAATGAAATAAAAGAAAGCTTATCAAATACCCTACTTCTTAAATCCTTAATAGTTAAAAAGGTTATTTTATTGGTACAATAAGACATAACCCACTGGAACATGGTACTGCCTATAATAAATACGGCCAGGTAAATAAGAGTATTTAATACTCCGTTAAAATCAACATTATCAGGGCCTATAATATAATCTATTGCCTTTCCTATAAAAACCGGAATTAGAAGAGATAGGGTAACGCTTATCAAGGAGCTTAAAAGGGCTCCGAAGAGGTATATTCTATATGGCTTAGCATAAGAGAATATTCTTCTTAGTATGGATTCTTTATCGTCATATGAAGTCATTAGGTTACCTCCTTAGCTTAATTGAGAATCACAGATTTCTTTGTATACAAGGCAAGTTTTATACAATTCATCATGCTTACCCAATCCTACCATTTTACCGTCATCCAGTACTATAATCTGATCTGCATTTTTTATTGTATTTGCCCTTTGGGATACTATAAGTACAGTGGTATCCTTGCAATTTTCTTTTAGGGCAGCCCTAAGCTTGGCATCTGTAGCATAATCTAGGGCACTAAAACTATCATCGAGAATAAGTATTTTAGGATTTCTAACCAAGGCTCTAGCAATGGTAATACGCTGTCTTTGACCTCCAGACAGGTTTCTTCCCCCTTGATTAATGGGAGCGTCATACCCATTGGGGAGCCTTTCAACAAAGTCCTTTGCCTGTGCAATCTCTATTGCCCATTTTATTTCTTCAATACTGGCATCCTCTTTCATATATCTTAGATTATCACTGATGGTACCTGAAAAAAGCACAGCCTTTTGCGCCACTATACCAAATAGCTTCCGTAACAGTTCTAAGGGATATTCCTTAAGAGCTCTTCCCTTTAGCTTAATTTCTCCCTTAGTAACATCATAAAACCTTGGTAAAAGGTTAATTAGGGTTGATTTACCCGAACCAGTTCCTCCAATAATACCTATAACTTCTCCCTGCTTAATATCGATGCTTATATCCTCTAGGGCATACTCATCTGAACCGGGGTAAGCAAAGGACACATGATGAAGGCTAATTAGAGGTAGATCTAAGCCAGTATTATATATATTAGATAAATCTTTACTAGCTTCATCTATTTTAGTTGGATCTTTATCTGTGCTATCTTTACTACTTTTATCCTTATTAGTTACATCTTTATCAGCTATATCTTCATTGGTAATACTTGCCATTGTATCAAAGACTTTATTGATTCTTCCTGCTGATGCGGCTGCCTTAGTAAAAATAACAACCAGGTTAGCAAAGACCACTAAGGCCAAGGATATCTGTGTTATATAGTTGACAAAGGCAATAACCTGACCCTGGGTAAGGCTCCCATCATTAACCCTATAGCCACCAAACCAAAGTATGGTAAGGATTGCTAGGTTTAGAATAGCAAAGGTTGCAGGGTTTAAGAAGGCAGATATCTTGCCCACATTAATTGCTACATCTGCCACTTCATTATTAGCTTCATTAAACCTCTCTATCTCATGTTCCTGCTTGGAAAATGCTCTTACCACTCTAGCACCACCTAGATTTTCCCGAGTTATGCGAGACACCTTATCAAGCATTCTTTGGCGTATCCTATAATAAGGAACTGACAATTTCATAATTAAGAAAATTACTGCAGATACCAGTGGTGCCACTATTAGAAATATTATAGATAGCTTAATGTCCAAAATCATAGACATTACCACTGCACCTATAATAAGAAAGGGAACCCTTACAGTAAGTCTAATAAGCATTGCAACAGCTAATTGCATTTGATTTACATCATTAGTAAGGATGGTTATTAGCGTGTTTGTCCCAAGTAAATCCAGCTCTGCATGGGATAGGCTGTTAATATGGGCATACAAATCATTTCTAACCCTAGTTCCAAAACCCTGAGATGCCTTTGCTGCATTATATTGACAAATAAGTGCAAAAACCAGTCCCAAGAGGCCAAGAAGTAAAATAACTCCTCCTCTTTGAAGGACATAACCTGTATCCTTATTCTTAATTCCAATATCTATAATTGATGCCATAACTAATGGCACAATTAATTCAAACACCGCTTCAAGTAATTTAAAAAATGGTCCAATTATTACTTCTTTTTTAAAGTATTTTAAATATCTAGCAAGTCTTAGCATAAAACCCCCATATCATATGTTCAAAATTTAGTGTTAAAACTACAAACAAATTCTATCTTAACATAATATATGAAATTATTTAATCTTTCAACCATATATAGAGATTAGGATAGCGTCAATTTACTTTCGGAAACGAATGGT
>JAAYRE010000026.1 GCA_012518935.1 Clostridiales bacterium | reverse complement strand
ATCCGGATAATCCATTCTTGTAATAGGGTTTGTAAATTCATATTTTTTCTGTGACATAAGTAATCCTCCTCCAGAGTTCTTTAGTAGTAAATATATTGTACTTCATGTATTAAGCCATGTAAATACTATCAACTTATGTACTTGTAACTGATTATATCCTATCACAAATTATATTCGAATACAAACATACTTGTTTTTTATTATAATAAAAATACACGTTTTCGAACTTACTTTCAAAGTACTGATCAAGGATTAATTATTAGAATTATTTCTAAGTCCTCTAAATAAATATATTATCAATATAATAAGAGCTATAGCCATTAATAAACCAAGAAGTAAAATTCAAGCCACTCATAATAAAGACTTAATCCAATTTGGTATGTTCATTATAGCACTACTGACATTCATTTATTTGATATGTCACTAAAACAAAACACCTTCCCTGTACTTTGCCCGGTGCAGGAAGGTGTTTAATATTTCCACTGGTCAACCACCTTGTGGCGATTGCCTTTATAACTGTAATTCTGTTAAGTCTTTCGATAAAAATATAACTAAATCGTCATCATTTTTGCATTGTGCATATTGATCTAATTGTTCCCCCTGATACCAAGCACCTGTACCATCAGGTATATAACCACGTTTTACATACATTCTTTGAGCAGCCCCGTATCCAGAATGTATTCCTACTGCAAGATATACTAAGCTGTTAACTTTTGCCGCCTCTTCTTCTACAACATCTAATATCTTAGTTCCAAAACCACGATTTTGTTTATCAAAAAACACACCAAAATCAACAATTTCAGGGATACCCCTGTTTCCAAAAGGACCTTCCACTGGATTAAGTACCAAAGTGCATATTCCTACCACATTTCCTTCATGTACAGCAATAAATACTTTTCTTTTATTTTCCTCTTGTTCTTTATAATATCCTAAATATGTATCTATAGATGGATGCCACCCATAGGATAAATATGTGTTATAAAAAAATTCAGCATCCTCTTTTTTCATGTCTCTTATGGTTAAATCATCAGATGTATAATATATCATAATAATCTCACTTTCTAGTGAATAATACTTCGAAAATAATGTTTTTCACATATTTACAAAGTTCTCATCAAGGATTAATTATCAGAATTATTTCTAAGTCCTCTAAACAAATATATTATCAATATTATAAGAGCTATAGCCATTAATGCTACTGGTGGAATTTCCGAAATCCTAATCCATAAACCAGGATTATCAACCCCTTTATCTATAAGTCTAAGAATATAGGTAGGAATAATTAAGGAATATATCCTCTCTATAATAAATAAAACCAAGAAGTAAAAGACACCTTTGTAGAGGACATTTTTTGATTTCATCCCCATCACACATACTATAATGCCTATTAAAGAACAAATAAATATAAGTATCCATAAACCTATTGACATTCGAAGACCTCCTTTAAGTTAGTAATCCCATATTAATCTTGTTGTCCACTTCCCATAAAGCTACTTTGTTGCTATCATATCTTAATTTTTCTTTTGCATTGTCATAATCAAGCCATTCATAATTAGTGTGTTCATCTGAAAGTATCATGTCAACACTATTAATATTTACTGCAAATGTATATTCAGGAATAACAAGACACTCTTTTCCCCATGTCTTTCTATGTTCTTTAAAACATTCTGTAGCTATACTACAACAAGTCTGCAAGGAGTAAAAATGATTGTCAATTGATATACCAGCTTCCTCAAAAGCTTCACGCTTTGCAGATTGAAGAGGCGTTTCACCATCTTCTCCACCACCTGAAATAAATTGCCACAAATTCATATCAGACCTATGAAATACAGCATACCTTATTTTACTATCTTGGATTATGTATGGTATAACTAAAACTTGATATTTGGCTCTACCCATTATTTCTCCTTAAATTTATCTTATTAGTCATTAATGCAAAAAACCTTCCTTATACATTGATCGGTGTAGGAAGGTTTTTTTATTTCTAACCGACCAACCACTCTGTGGCGATTGCCTTTTCTAACTATATTATAGCAAATTGTTAAAACTTTGCAAGGGTTTTTGTAATTTATGTAAATCTCTTTATAAATTACAATCTTGTTGATTAATTTATTTAATCGTAGTATTATATTTTCTGTTTTGTATTCAAGGGGGTAAATAGAAACATTAAATATATTTCCTATCTCTATATTTCCAATTTTTAAAGAATTCATCTTCTTCTATTATTTTTTCAAATGGTGGTAATGTAAAATCTATGATTGTATTTATTACAATTTCAAGGTCTAGCTCATACTTTAATACTTTTTTACAAAAGTTATTCCACCTCTTTTGAATTTCTTTATTATCGGCAAGCCTTTCTATTACAGCTACAGAGTCCTTTTCGTATGGTGTATTTCGATTAGTTAGTGTCTCGTAAATTGCCTCTTGAAGTTTTCTTCCTTCAAAATCAAATGAAGTTGCTAAATAATATATATCATAAAAATCTTTCATACGCCCTGTGGCTTCCATTAAAGATATAATTGCATCTATTTTTTCTGCTACTGTAGACTCTAATGTATATGTTAGCACATTTGGCTTTTCAAATTCTGGTAACAATACAGATATAGTTCTTTCAACTGGGGAAGGAACAATAATATCACCAACTCCAAAATCTATACTAAATGGAGTCTGTGTTCTTCCTATAACTCCCAAAAGGTTAGCTCTTATCCCATGATAGTCTTTAACCTCGCTTATTTTTTCTAATTTTATAATTTGAAATTCTATAAAGTCATTTTTACTTGACTGAGAAATAATCTCTCTAACAAGTTTTTCTATAGCAATTATATCATTTGAATAATTCTTTAAAAGAAAATCTGCGTCAATTGTTGGCCTAGTCGTAAAGCCACTAACTGAATATAGCAAATATCCTCCTTTAAGAATTAGGTTTTCTCTATATCTACTTTCTGAAAGCCTTCTAATAAATTCTTCTTGACAAAAGATATTTAACAGTTGTTGGAATAGAATATCTTCTTCTTTTGATTTGTTTTTTAGTCTAGCTAAAACTGATGCTACGATATTTATCATTATAACCATATCCCCACATATGTTTGTACTTTATTAGTAATATTAAATTCTACAGCATATTCAAATAGTCTTCTTGCATTTTTCTTAGGATCTTTTAAATAATATTTTATTGCATTAATAAAGACTTCTCTTTCTAGTTTTTTCTCATAACGAAGTGCATCACATATTGTTCTATCTCTGTCATATATTCTAATGTCTACTCCGTCTACTTGTATTATGTCTACACCAATATTAATATACTTCGGCTCTAGATAATAAGTTTCTATTATAGGATAGTCAATATCATATTGGGTAATTTTGCTATGCTTATCCACAGCTATTTGCCAAGCTAGTGGTATCCTATCTGTATAACCATAATACATAAAAGTACTTTCTAGAAAAAACACTGCTTTAGGAAATAGCCTTGCTATAATCACTTCTTCTTTAGGAGGATCTTCTGTCGATTCATAAAATCCTTTTTTTATTCTAGAAATCATTCCCTCTTCCATTAGCTTATTTATTTGGCGACTTGAAATCCCTATGTCTTTAAGCTCTGAAGTTTTTAGAACTCCTCCATTTTTTATAAATTCACTATTCATTTTATATATTTTATTAATCATCTATGCACCTCTTGGACTGCTTTTGCTTTTAAAAGCCGTCTTTTAGGTGCATTTTACCATAATGTAACTTTTATGGCAAGGACATAAGTTGTTATATTATATATCTCAAAGTAATTTTTATATAAATTACACCCCATGTTGATTAATTGATTTAATCGTAATATTATATTTTCTGTTTTGTATTCAAGGGTACTATCTCTAAGGTGTAGCCTAAGCGAGTTAATATTTTTAACAAACTATTTATCTGAGGTGAGTGCACAGAGGACTCCATTCGAGCAATAACAGGTTGTTTAACATTACATAATCGTGCTAATTCAGCCTGTGTTAAACCTTTTTCTTCTCGTATATTAACCATGGTTCTTATGATGTCTTTTTCTAATTTAATAATTTGTTCGGACTCATTACTTATATTCAGATCACTACGTAGCTCTTTCCATGTGGTAGCCATATTAACCATTCCTTCCTTTATAATCTTTCAAATTCCTTATAGCCTGTTCTATTTCTCTTGAAGGAGTTTTTCTTGTTTTCTTAACAAAATAATGCAATATTATAAAAGTATTATCTTTATAATAAGCATATAATATTCTGTTATTCAAAGGACGCAACTCCCATATTTCGCCTTCTAGATGTTTAGTAACAGGATATCCCACTCTCGTTCCTAGTTCTTCTAACATGTCAAAATAAGCAATTATTTTATTTAATAGTATACTACTGTTTTTGTCTTTTTTAGATTTAAGACTTAGTTCATGTATAAATTTAATAACCTTGCTACAACCTTTTTTATCTTCATAGAAAATTATATTATACACCTGTACTCCTTTATAATCACATTATAACAAATTTGATATAATATTTCAATATCAAATTTGTTATAATATGCTTTTTTATAATTACAGAATATAAATTTAATGTATTATATCAAAACAACTTCGGGGGATATTTAGACCATTTTTTAGAAAAAAATAATTGAATAGATAAATCAGAAATGTGAAATACTTGCTGACAGGTTGAATACTAATACAGCCTACCTATGTAATCATCTGAATGTTTCTTACTAGTGTAGTAATACATGATGTCTCCTACATACACACCAAATTTAGCCCCTGTATTATCTGTCTTTTCCACCGCTCCGCCTTCTGTAACCCACATGGAGCAATGATTATTATAGAGATAGTTATATCCATTGCTATAGGATAGATTTCTATTGCCATTCATATCATAGCTTTCTATGGTAAAGTTTACTATGATATATCCGTCTTTTAGCCAGAAGTCCTCCTGATAGTTTATGCCATGTTTCTTAAGATGGTCATATACATCATATCCAGTAGGAACTGCATGGATATTTGACGGGAGCTTATAAGTGCCATACCATCTTTGCATATACTTTGAAAGGCTAGTTTCTGTCTCTTTTCTATGTGTCTTAACCTCATCAAAGGAGTGGTGATTTGCTATACTTGCTGCATAGTCTGTGCCTATAAAGGTACGAAACTCTCTTTCAAGTCTCACATCACCGTATCTATACATATAAGCGTGTTGACCTTTAATCTTACTTGCTGTTGTTCCCATAACCTTTGCAGTATTTTGTATCTCTGCATCCGGTATCTTACTATAAATATTACCTGTATATCCATCATGATAGTTGGCTAGGTCTGATCCTTCGCCCACCTTTACTATTACATTGTTTTTGCCATTAAACTCTTCATCATAATAGATATCTACTAGCTGTCTATTCTTTCCATCTGCATCCACATGGTAAAAGGTTGGCTTTATTACTATCCTATTCCCACTGGCATACATCTCTCCTATGGTATCTAGTCTAAACCTTATGGCATAGCCTGTCTTTGTTACTCCTATGTTCTTCCACTGAGGATGGCTACCATTCATCATAGGAAATGTAAATCTATCTCTTATTCCTGTATTATTACCATATTGGTCTTTTGTGCCTACCTTATAATAATAAGCATAATCCTTATTATACTTTAGTTGCTTGGTACCATCTTGATAGCCTTCAAAGTATTTAAACTGTGAGGATCCATCTACACGAAATACTTCATTCCAGTTTCCTTCATCTGATATATCATATAGGGTTAGTCCGTACATCCTTCCTGATACCTGAAAGGTCTTAGTAGATGTTGCAACATAGTTATAGATACTTGTATTTCTGGTGGTTTCCTTGTTATCTAGTCTACTTTCCCCATTTACTGCAATGGTTCTAAACTCTGCTGTATAGGTTCCTTCTTGTACCCACAAAGGTACATAAAAGCGATGGGTTTTAGTACCCAGCGTAATCCAGTTGCCTGCTTTTATATATTCATCATTTGCAGTATCCTTATCATTATTGGTATCAAGGTATACATCAAAGGGTAGCTTCATTTCATTTCTTAGGACTCCATCTTTCTTTGCAATATAGGATATATTATTAGGGTCTATAAATGACTTTGAGAAATCCCTTTCATAATAGCCAAGTCTATTACTATGGTGAAGTGTATTAGATATCCTTATAGTAAAATCATTAAGACTTGTATCAGGATCAAGCACCAAATGATGTGCCCCCTCGGTTGGATATAGAACTTGCACATACTTATCATTGTCTGAACTAACAATAGGGTCACATATGACAGGGGTATGGATTGTTACATCATTTACTGGCATAT
>JAAYRE010000025.1 GCA_012518935.1 Clostridiales bacterium | reverse complement strand
TATTAACTCCAAACCCATTACAGCTACTACAGATACGATATATACGGATATACTCGCATTTTTACTAATATTTTTGATCGCAATGCTCCTGATACTGGGCGAGAAGGACAGAGGTATCTTTGCATTATTAAGGCCTACTAAAAAAGGCAGAGTACAGCTACTATTTGCTAAGCTGCTTGCGATTTATACTGGCTGTATCGTAATATTTATTCTACTGTATACAGGAAAGTATTACATATCTACTATTTTATATGGCTCATGTGACTTGACGAATGTAATTCAATCGGTTGAAGGCTTTATAGGTTCTACACTTAAGATATCCATAGGAGCTTATCTGATTATTTATGCACTTACTAAGGTTGCTGCATATTTTCTAATTGCATCATTCTTGACCTTTTTATGTATAATTGCAAAATCTGGTTTATTTGTATATGTGACCGCATCAGCCTATACCATAATCAGTTCCTTATTCTACATTCTTATTAAGGGTAACTCGTATTTGAGCATATTAAAATATATTAATCCAGTTTGCCTGATAGATACTAATATATTATACGAAAACTATCTGGACTTGAATTTCTTCGGACAACCAATAAATTTATTAAAAGCTGGGATCATTATGCTCATTCTTGGCAATATTCTGCTTGTTACAGTTAATTTAATCATTTTTGCAAAGCAAAAGAATCTGATATTCCATGATAGTAGAGTGGTTAAGTGGTTTTTTGACAAAATTCATATTAAAAGAAGAGTTTCATCAAGCCTGTGGAGGTATGAAGCCTATAAAATATTAATAATTAATAAAGCCCTATTCATTCTCATAATTATGGTATTACTTGGTTGGAATTCCTATAAGACATATCAAATGCCATTTTTTATGAATGATAGTATATATAAATTCTACGTAAATCAAGTTGAAGGCCCTATTAACCAGGAAACTTATGAATATATTGAGAATGAAAAGGCTAGGTATGAGAAAATAAAGGATGAAGTGGCATTTTTAGATCAACAGTTACGTGAGGGAAAAATCAATACTTATGTGTATGAAAATCTGACACGTCCTTTTGGCCAGGAGCTTGGAAGAGAAATTGGTTTTTATATGTTGCAGAATAAAGTTCATGAACTTGAACCCCATTATGAAAGTAGGGGTAATATTAAGCCGTGGCTGGTATATGATACCGGTTATAATCAGCTTCTGGGGATTATGAAGAATGAGGAGCTTAACTTTGCTCACTTAATATTTCTTATAAGCTTAATTGCATGTGCAGCACCAATATATGCGACAGAGAATACTTTTGGTGCAAAGCGTCTGCTTATGACAACACCTAAGGGAAGGCTACATTCCTTATATCGAAGAATTGGAATTGGAGCCATAGTTACTACAATACTCTTTATAGGAGCATATCTGCCAGGAGTGGTAAATATTTTAGAAAACTACGGAACAGGTGGGATAGAAGCACCTATCCAAAGTATTTCACGGTATCATGACTTGCCTTTTACCATATCTATAGGTGGCTTCATATGCTTGATATATGGTATACGATTGCTGGCAGCCCTACTGATGTTAGAGCTTGTATTATGCATATCATATTTTTCAAAGAATATTGCCACAGCACTTTCCCTTGCTTCTGCAGTCTTTATAGCTCCTTATGTAATGGTATTGCTGGGTCTTGATTTTGTATCCTCACTTCTGTGGAATCCTAATATCATAGTCTGTGAATATTTCATGGATAGAGATGTAGGTGCTAAGCAGTACATATTGATTATTAATATTATGGCTATTGTGGTGCTTGGATTTTATGCAATTAGAAAAACATTTCTTCATATTAAGTATGCATATTATTAATTTATTTGAAATGTTTATCAGAGGTGGTATGACTAGCAAAAAAATATATGCATAAGGTAAATACAGTTAATAATTTAAATCAAGTATTAAAGGTATCTCTATGGTTATTCAATGAGATATCTTTTTTCATATAGGAGAATATCCTGTGTAGATTTATTTTGTGATATGCCTTACCGTAACATGAAATTAATGATGCTTAATGATTATTGGAATAAAGTTCATATTGATGTCTAAAGGAATAAAATCCTATAATATATAAAAATAGTATCTTTTGACAATGTTTAAAAACATCTATAAAATTTTTTTTGTATATGTTATAATAACATAGTGTGCCCAAATGGCATGAGTTTGTTTAATATTTAACACAATATAAGAGAAAGAAGGATTATGAGAATGGCTAGGTTAACATTTCTGGGTAACGTCCATAAGTATAGTGGCAAGGAATTATCTATGGATAAACCCACAACTGTTCTTTTACCAAAGGACGATTTAGTATTCCCCTTGTCACAGCATATCGGGGCACCGGCAAAACCACTGGTGTCAAAGGGTGATCCGGTATTGGTTGGCCAGAAGATTGGTGAAGCTGACGGCCTGATTTCATCTAATATCATTAGCTCGGTATCCGGAACTGTTAAAGCGATAGATAAGAGGCTTACAGCAACCGGTAGAATGGTAGAATCCATCATTGTTACTGATGATAATGAATATACTAAAATTGATGGAATGGGACAAGACCGTGACTATACTAAGATGTCTGATGATGAGATCAGGGAAGCAGTTAAGGAGGCTGGCATTGTAGGTCTTGGAGGAGCTGGGTTTCCTACACATGTTAAACTTACACCAAAGGATCCAAGCAAAATCGATTATGTAATCGTTAATGGTGCTGAATGTGAGCCCTATCTGACTTCAGATTATAGGATTATGATTGAAGAACCAGATAAGATCATCCATGGACTTAAGATTCTGCTTCGTTTGTTTAAGAATGCCAAAGGCATTATTGCTATTGAGGATAATAAACCCAAGGCTATAGAAAAAATAAGAGAACTTATTGCAGGAGAATCAAATATTGAGATTAGAGTCCTTAAGAGTTGGTTTCCACAGGGTGGCGAGCGTCAACTGGTTTATGCCACTACTAGAAGAAGGCTAAATTCAAAAAAGCTTCCTGCTGATGTGGGATGTATTGTGAATAATGTCTCAACTGTTGCAGCTATCTATATGGCAGTTGCTAAGAGCACACCTTTTACCCATAGAATTATTACCATCTCAGGGGATGCAATTGTTGAACCTCAGAATTTTTATGTTCCCTTAGGTATGAATTTTAGTGAGATTCTTGAAGCAGCAGGTGGGCTTAAGACCCAGCCGAAAAAGATTGTTTTTGGTGGACCTATGATGGGACAAGCTATGTATACCTATGATGTACCAGTAACAAAGACTACTTCAACACTCCTTGGATTTATTAAGGATGAGGCGGCAGTAGAAGAATCTCCTTGTATAAGATGCGGTAGATGTCACACCTATTGTACTCTTAATTTAATGCCAAACCAGCTACATATGGCAGGACGTCATAATGAGGATGAAAAGTTCTTGAAATTAGATGGTATGGAGTGCTGTGGTTGCGGTTGCTGTGCTTATATTTGCCCTGCAAATATTAGTCTGACACAGACCATTGTTCAGACCAAGCAAAGGATACAGATTAATAAGAATATAGATCATGAGCTTTATGAGCTACATAAAGAAAGTGTAGTAAATGAATAAAAATGTTCAAAACATAAGAAAGAGGTGTAAGCTTTGAGTGATTTGTTTAATGTATCGGCAGCCCCGCATATTAGAACTCCGATTAAAACAAAGACAATTATGCAGGATGTAATAATTGCACTGCTTCCTGCTAGCTTATTTGGTATATTTAATTTTGGCTTAAGAGCATTACTTGTTATATTAGCAACTGTGTTATCCTGTTGTATAACCGAATATGTTTATTGTAGGCTAATGAAGAAACCAGTAAATCCTTGGGACTACAGTGATATTGTGACAGGGTTATTATTGGCACTTAATCTCCCTGTTGGTATTCCTATCTGGATGGCTGTTGTAGGCGGCGTATTTGCTATATTAATAGTAAAAATGTTATATGGGGGACTTGGTCAGAACTTTATGAACCCAGCCCTAGCAGCCCGTGTATTTCTGCTGATAAGCTTCCCCAGTAGAATGTCTACATTTGCACTTGATAAGATCACATCCCCTGGACTTAGGGATTATTTAAGGGATGGAGCCTTGGTGCTTGATGGTGTTTCTGGAGCAACCCCCCTTGGACAGCTTAAAGCAGGACAAACAGTAGACTTATTTAAAATGTTTGTTGGTAACATAGGCGGAACCATCGGTGAGACCAGTGCCTTGGCACTTCTTATTGGTGCTGCCTTTCTGATGTATCGTAAGGTTATTTCACTTCGAATTCCTCTTACATATATTTTATCATTTGCAGTATTTGCATTGATATTTGGTGGACAAGGGTTTGATGTGAACTATTTATTCGGTCAGATATTAGGTGGCGGATTAATACTAGGAGCATTTTTCATGGCAACTGACTATGTAACAAGCCCTGCCACTCCCAAAGGTCAAATAATTTATGGTGTTTTTCTTGGTATTTTGACTGGTATATTCAGAATCATAGGTTCGGGTGTAGAAGGAGTATCCTATGCAATTATTATTGGTAATTTGATAGTACCCCTTCTCGATAGTGTAACGCGCCCAAGAGCATTTGGAAAGGAGCGTGTGAAGAATGGCCGATAAAAAGATTAAGAAGCCTTCCATAATAAAAGATGCTTTATCCTTAACTATTATAACTATAATATGTAGCTTTGCCTTAGCTTTCGTGTATGAATTAACGAAGGATCCTATTAAGGCACAAGAAGATGCAAAAAAGAATGAGGCTTATGAAGTGGTATATGAAGTTGCAGACTCCCTATCAACTGATGAGGAATTGCTACAAGTGGCTAAGGATATGGATTTATCAAGCTTAGATGCCAAGTACGCAGGTATAACTATAGATGATGTGATTCAGGCAAAGGATGCAAGTGGTAATGTTCTTGGCTATATCATTAAATCCAATACCAGAGGCTATTCCAGTAATATTTCTGTAGCTATAGGATATTCCATGGATGGTGTTGTTCAGGGAATTGAACTATTAGCTATCAATGACACTCCAGGTTTTGGTTTGGAGTTAAAGAATAGTGAATTTATTGATAGGTTTAAAGATGTGGCAACAGACCAATTTAAATTGACTAAAGGCAGTGCATCTGAGCCTAATGAAATTGATGTATACAGCGGTGCCACCATTACAACTGAAGCAGTGGTTAATGCTGTCAATGCAGGTTTGACATTCTTGACTGAGAATGTTGCGAAGCTGGGAGGTGTAGCAGTTGAATAAATTGAAACCTACAAATAAATTATTTAAGAATAGATTTTTTGAGCGTATTTCCAATGGATTCTTTAAGGAAAATCCTATATTTGTACTTATGCTTGGTATGTGCCCCACTTTGGCTGTAACAACATCAGCTACCAATGCAATTGGTATGGGACTATCTACAACTGCAGTTTTGGTATTATCCAATGTAATTATAGCAGCCCTAAGAACGTTTATTCCTGATAAGGTAAGAATGCCTTATTATATAGTTGTGGTTGCTTCCATGGTAACAATTGTTGAATTAATATTAAAAGCGTATTTACCTTCCGTCAATGAATCCTTAGGAATATATATTCCTTTGATTGTTGTAAACTGTATTATATTTGGACGTGTAGAAGCTTACGCAGCGAAAAACTCAGTAGGTCTTTCCTTTTTTGATGGAATAGGAATGGGACTAGGATTTACTCTGGCCTTGTTTTTGATAGGTTCATTCCGTGAAGTGCTTGGTGCAGGTACTATTTTAGGCTTCCAGGTTATGCCTAAGAATTATGAGCCTGTATCAATCTTTGTTCAAGCCCCGGGAGCGTTTTTGGTAGTGGCCATGCTCACTGCTCTTCAAAACAAGCTTAGGCTTCCATCTGCAACCAACGGTACAGGGAAAAAGTCTGCCCTTGCTTGTGGTGGTGACTGTGCTAACTGCAGTGATGAGACTTATGCCACTTACCATGAAGTAGAAACAAGTAAACAAGCAAAAGGAAAGGAGGATTGATTTAGATGAGCTCAGGATATTTTGTTAACTTGCTAGTTATTGCTATCAGTGCAGCCTTTATTAATAATGTTGTATTAAGTCAATTCCTTGGTATATGTTCCTTTTTAGGTATTTCCAATAAAATCAAGACATCAACAGGAATGGGATTTGCTGTTATCTTTGTCATAACCCTAGCATCGATTATATGTAGTTTGATATATGATTTTATTTTATTCCCTTTGAATTTGGCTTACTTAAATACAATAGTATTTATTGTTGTTATTGCAGCCCTTGTTCAATTTGTGGAAATGATTATCAAAAAATATAGTCCATCACTTTATGATGCCTTGGGTGTATACCTTCCTTTAATTACTACAAACTGTGCAGTACTTGGTGTTGCACTGATTAATGTAGATAATAACTTTGATATTGTAGAGAGTATAGTAAATGGATTTGCTACTGCAGTAGGATATACTATTGCAATAGTTATATTGGCAGGGATTCGTGAGAGAATGGAGCATAATGATATTACAATATCATTTAGGGGTTTCCCTATAACCCTGATAACTGCAACTTTAATGGCAATGGCCTTTTACGGATTTGCTGGATTAATATAGAAGGGAGAAATTAAGAATGTTAATTAATGAAATATTTAAAGCAAGTAATTTCCTCCCTGAGATGTCCGGATTTGTACTTGCGTTAAGTGTTAAGGGTATTGTTACAGCTACTGGTATAGTTAGTATAATTGGTTTGCTGATTGGCTTGTTTTTAGGGCTAGCATCAAAAAAGCTGGAAGTACCTATAGATGAAACTGAAGAAAAAGTTAGAGACCTTCTTCCTGGAGCAAATTGTGGAGGATGTGGATATGCTGGATGTGATGCTTGTGCAAAGGCAATTGCCATAGGAGAAGCAGCTGCCAATGTGTGTCCTGTAGCAAGTAGTGACATCCACGCTGAAATTGCTAAGGTTATAGGTAGCAATGTGGAAGCTACTGAAAAGCAGGTTGCTTATGTAGATTGTCTAGGAACCTGTGATAGGGCAAAAGTAAATTCCACTTATTATGGCCCCAAGGACTGTAAATTGGCTGCAGGAATCGGTGGAAATGGTTCCAAGGCCTGCAACTATGGCTGTATGGGATTTGGGTCTTGTGTTAAGGTATGTGCATTCGATGCAATTCATATTGTTGATGGGGTGGCAGTGGTAGATAAGGAGAAATGTACTGCCTGTGGTATGTGTGTTGCTGAATGTCCAAATAATATAATTGAGATGGTACCTGTTAAGGCTAGAACTTTTGTTGGTTGTAGCTCCTTCGATAAGGGTAAGGATGTCAAGACAGTTTGCTCTATCGGATGTATAGGTTGTAAGCTTTGCGTAAAAGCTTGTGAATTTGATGCCATCCATGTTGAGAATAATCTTGCCAAAATAGATTACAGCAAATGTACCAACTGTGGTGCATGCGTTAAGGTCTGCCCTGTTAAGGTAATAGAACAGCAGGCTGTATAGGAGATAAGGCTATTATAAAACTAAATAGGGCATACATAGTTCCCTCTCACACTGATTAGTAGTACAGTTACCGTGAATTCTATGTCTTAATCGGACAAAAAGTCCGCTTATGACCATACAATTCACGGTAAACTGTTCTCCTAAATGCACAAGATGGGAATCTATGTATGCCCTTTTAAAATGGTTTTACAATAGCCCTTTTATGAACCCATGTTGTTTTTGCTCTTTATGTACTCACTAGGAGTCATGCCGATTTTCTTCTTAAATATTCTGCTGAAATAGTTAGGATCCTTATAGCCAACCATAAAACAAACCTCTTTAACTGTGAAATTAGAGTTGGTTAATAACTCCTTTGCCTTTTTAACTCTTAGCATAGATAACCAGTCAGTGAAGTTGAAGCCTGTATTTTTTTTAATCAGCTTGCTAAAATAAGGGGGACTAACATTGACATGTTCAGCCACATTTTCTAGTGAGATCTCCTCAGCATAGTGGGCTTCAAGATACTCTTTTGTAGCCTGGACAATTTTATTTGAGTAATCAATGGTACTGTGGGGTTTAACTATTCCTGTTATATCAATAAACTTTTGAAATGCCCACTCAATCAATTGCTCACCCCTCAGCTCTAAAATAGAGTTAATATGGCTGGTATAGTTAAAGTAGTCAGATTCGTCCATGCCGTCCACTCTTACAGTGTGGGCAGATAATACCAATGCTTCAATAATTCGGTTTCTTTTTGCCATATCGCAAAGTGGTCTTATTTTATCCATTAACATGGTAAAGTAATCATATGCTTCAGGCTTTCTATGCCTAATTGCTTCTATCATATGTCCCTCTGCATCTTTATAATCAAAGTTATACCTGGCTTCTGATTTTATAATATCTTGTACATGAGTAACCTTACCAGGATCACAATAATACATACAAGAAACTGCTTCTAAGAATGATGTATATATAGAATGGATACTTTGTACATTACCTATTCCTGCCCTTATATTTAAATCATATTCATTTTGTAAAGCCTTAACAAGTTTTGAAGCTAATGATATACTGCTTGCCTTTGTATCTTTCCGTGAAGACAAAGTCTCGGAAGCGTCAGTAATTAAGATACTCATGCGATTATCTATCATAGGTCCAATGGCATTTGATAGATCCTTTAGTTCTGATTTAATAAAGTAATATAGATCCAGTTCTTCTATATCAAAATCTATAATATTATCCTTATCCTTAGGCATGAATTCTAAAAGTATTAGGTACCCTAAGTCGTTAAGGTTCAAAATATACCTAGAAATATTAAGTTCTTTATAGGATGTACCACGAAAGAATAAGGAGAACATAAAATTCTTCTCCACATATGAGAAGATATCTTCCTTAGTAAACTCGTTATTTGATTTTATAATATCATTTTGTAGATTATCCCAAAATTCCTTATCTAAGGTGGATATTTTATCTGTCTTAGGTGTATTCATAAAATCACTCCTTTGGTGTCCAATAAATAAAGTGCATCTTGTAACTAAATTATACCATTAAACAACAAATAATGCACGCAATATATATGGATAATTATAAAAAAATGTAGTAATATATGTAAAAATTAAAAATTTGTTAAATTTACATCCTGCCACATAAATGCCAAGATAAGGGAATATTATAAAATGGCAAAGTGGTCACTTACAGTTCATATAACATGAAAGTTGGTTAATATGTGGATAAAAAGGAACCTTAAAAAGAATAGCACATTTACTATTATCTTAGCAATGGTATTAATTATACCATTTTTAATAGTGTCAAGGAAGCAGGTAAAAGATGGTAATGACATAGAGCGGGATATGGATAGTGAACTTATCTACCTTTTAAATGATATGTCCTGGAATAAGAGACTGTCTCCTATACAACTTATGTTTATAACAGATGACACCTATTCCTCTAATCAGTGGGCTATACATAACCCGGGATTTTATAAGCTGTTTACCTCTAGAGGGGTAAGAGAAGTGTCGTCAACGGTTGATTTAGATATGGATGTTTTAGAAGCTTGGGAACATATGAAGGGGGAAAATGTTAATAGGCGAAAGGTTGTTGTTGCAATTATCGACACAGGGATAGATTATCTTCACCCTGACTTGGCTGACAATATCTGGGTTAATGAAGGTGAAATTCCTGGTGATGGCATTGACAATGATATGAATGGTTATGTTGACGATGTTTACGGCTGGGATTTTTACAATGATGATCCTAGTGTATGCCATTATCAATTTGATAAGAAAACAAATACGAATCTATCTCTCCCGCAGGATAATGACGACCATGGTACTCATATTGCAGGAATAATAGGTGCTATAGCCGATAATAAAATTGGAATTGCAGGAATTGCATCAAATATAGATATAGAGCTTATGGTGTTGAAAATCAATGGGGGATCTGAAGGTTCTGGAAGTATTTCTGATGCTATTGATGCAATTAGATATGCTACAATGATGGGGGCGGATATCTGTAACATCTCTTGGGGTACAAGTCAGTATTCCCCTGCCTTAGAGCAAGCTATAAAGGAATCAGATATGCTATTTGTGGCAGCAGCAGGCAATATGGGCTCAAACAATGATAACAAACCAGTATATCCTGCCAGTTTTAAGCTTGATAATCTTATATCAGTTACATTTATAGATGCCAATGGAGGACTCACAAAACTTTCAAACTATGGTAAAGGAAGTGTAGAAATCGCGGCACCGGGAACAGATATCTTGAGCACTGCGGTAGGAAGCTATCAAACCCTTAGTGGATCATCAATGGCGGCTCCTCAAGTTAGTGCAATAGCTTCCTTATTATATTCCTATGGGGAGAATATATACCCTTCTAACATAAAAGATATATTAATAGATACATTAAAACCCATATCAACACTGGAAGATAGAATTATATATCCAGGGATACCCAGTGCATATGAAGCGGTATTGGCAATTAAACATATTAAACAAGATTTTGTTCCCCCAACTATTCAATTAGATACTATCTATGATAAAGAAAATCTTATGATACCTATTAAGGTTGTAGATAAAGGAGGGGCAGGTGTAAGAACAATACGCTGGTTATCAGGGGAAAGAAAAGTTGAAGATTTTAACCGTGGTAAAGCTGGTGTTGCAGTAGAGAATAATCTAATTAAGGCTTCTAAGGCTGGTACTTACACTGTCTATGCCAGTGATTATGCTGGAAATGAAAGCATAGTGGTATATGAGGTAGAGGATGACACTAGACCACCAATTATTTCGTCTGGTTATTCTGTTTCAGAGGATTATAGTACAAGAACAGTCAATATTAGGGTTTATGATAGTCAGAGCGGGATAAAGAGAGTAAAATATCTAGAAGGAGAAAGGAAAGCCTCAGACTTTTTACCTGCTGATGCCGGAACTGTTATTGCTTTAGAAGATAGTAGAGGTGTATTTGATGTTAAAAAGGATGGTATTTATACTCTATATGCCATAGATCACCGTGGAAATCAAATAGTAAAAACCATTGATATAAGAACAATTTTGTCAGAGGATCTGAGATTAATAAGATCAGAAAAAACTATGATTGTTGGTGAAGAGTATAATCTTAGAGCATTTATAAAACCGGTTGATACAACCGATGTCATAAAGTATTCAAGTTCTAACGATAAAGTGGTTAAGGTTAATAATAAAGGAAAAATTACTGCTCTTAGTGAAGGGGTGGTTACAATTACAGCTAGGACAAACAATGGATACAAGGCTGTGTGTAGAGTTGTAGTGAAGGGATCATAGTCGCAATGGTTATTTCATTCATAAGCAGTTAAGTTAGGGAACATTTATCTGCTTATGGATGAAAATAAATGTTGACGAATATTCTCTGATGTGTTATAGTAGTTTAGCAAAGAAAGAGGGCTTTTTTTTTATGCCTAAATAAGCTGTCATGATAATGGGCAGCATACTAAGTGCTACAAGTGAAAGCGGAGGTGGAAATTGTGCGCACAAAAATCACATTAGCATGTACGGATTGTAAGCAACGTAATTATAACACTATGAAAGAAAAGAAATTACATCCGGACAGAATGGAAACTAAGAAGTATTGTAAGTTCTGCAAAGCTCATACGCTACACAAAGAAACAAAATAATTATATCTGAAAGGAATGAGAAGGAATGGGAGAGACGACAGGTAATGTAAGTGAAAAAGCTCCAAAGAAAAGCCGCTTTAAGGGTATTAAAGCCGAGTTAAAGAAAATAGTTTGGCCGGATAAAGAGACTCTTACAAAACAGACAATTGCTGTTGTTATCGTTACGTTTCTATTGGGTATAATTATTTATCTACTGGACTATGTTATTGAATTAGGAATAGGCTTTATATTAGGATAAGGGTGAGATTATGTCAGAAGCTAAATGGTACGTTGTTCACACATATTCAGGATATGAGAACAAAGTAAAAGCGAACATTGAAAAAATGATCGAAAACAGAAAACTGCAAGACCAGATTTTAGAGGTATCTGTTCCCATGCAGGATGTCATTGAAGTGAAAAATGGTGTGAGAAAACATGTACAGAAGAAAATGTTTCCCGGTTATGTACTTATCCATATGGTCATAAATGATGATATATGGTATGTTGTTCGTAATACAAGGGGCGTTACAGGCTTCGTTGGCCCAGACTCTAAGCAACCAGTTCCACTCTCAGATGAAGAAATGCGTAGCATGGGAATTAAGGGTGAAGATGTCGTAGTAGATTTTGAGGTTGGTGATACTGTTACAGTTGTTACTGGAGTATGGGAAAATACAACAGGTGTAATTAAGCATATCAATCCTCATAAGCAGATAGTTACAATAAGCGTAGATCTTTTTGGACGTGAAACCCCGGTAGAAATTAATTTCAGTGATGTTAAGATTCGGAAATAGCGAGTAGCAAGGAATTATACATGAGAGCATATTAGCCATATGTAATCATGGAAATGCAGTAATTTACGCAGTTAGTGGGAGGGAAATCCCCGCGAAAACCACAATATCAGGAGGTAAACAAGAATGGCTAAAAAGGTATCAGGTTATATCAAATTACAAATCCCTGCTGGCAAGGCAACACCGGCTCCTCCGGTTGGACCTGCATTAGGACAGCATGGTGTGAACATTGTTCAATTTACAAAAGAATTTAACGCAAGAACAGCTGATCAGGATGGAATGATTATTCCAGTTGTTATCACAGTATATGCAGACAGAAGTTTTAGTTTTATTACAAAGACACCCCCGGCATCAGTATTACTAAAGAAGACATTGAATTTGAAATCCGGTTCCGGTGCTCCTAATAAGGACAAAGTTGCCACAATTAAAAAGGCAGACCTTCAAAAGATAGCAGAAATAAAGATGCCTGATTTAAATGCTGCTAATATAGAGGCAGCTATGAGTATGGTAGCAGGAACTGCTAGAAGTATGGGCATTACAGTAGAAGACTAAGATGAAAATAACAAGCATAATTCAAGATTAGACATAAGTAATCATTATAAGGGATTATGCCTTTAAAATCTATTAATGTGGGAGGATATGCATGGCGAGGATATTGTAATATCCGCCGTTTTCTTCCGATATTACCACTAGGAGGTTTATAGAATGAAAAGAGG
>JAAYRE010000024.1 GCA_012518935.1 Clostridiales bacterium | reverse complement strand
GATCTGACCCATCACTATTTAGATTATAAATATGTCCATTAGGACATGTAGCATTTCTAGGTATGACAGTAACAGTAACTTCGCAGTTTTTAGAATATGGCACACCATCAATAGTATAGTTGTATATTAGTGTGGCAATCCGATCCTTTCCTATGCTAGAAGTAGAAAAATCACTTGCACATAAAACTATCTTAGTTGATCCATCCTTATAGGTTGCCTTTGCAGTAGTTATAAGAGGGTCATTAGCATATACCGTCTGTATAGGATTGGTAGGCTCTAATAACACAATTATTTTATTGCAATCAGGTGTTCCATCTTCTTCTAGTCCACAGGTTGTATACCAACGATTATGTATCGTCTCATTGCATCTTGACAATTCTCCATTACAAGAAATTGATAAATAGTAATCCCTCTCAAAGTCAGAAAACGTAACCCCGTAGTGGCGTTCATTAAAGTCCTCTGCTTCATACGCATGTGTTAGCCTGGCAAACTCCCACATGGTCATAGTAGCTGGAAAAGGAATGCGTAGTGAATAATAAGTTGAATCTGCACTAGAAAATGTTAAATTGTTTGAGTCCAGTGACGCTACATATGTAATCCTAAAACTACTTCCACTAGTTCTTGATTGCCAGTTAATACTATAACTCCTTGGTATTTTACAATATGATTTTAATCCCTTATTAGATGCCTCAAATAAGGAATCCGCAGTATAGTACGGATTTCCAGAATAGTCATATTGTGTGGGAAATTCTATGTGCTGATGATATTTATAGCACCCATCTTCCTTTGTTATTACTGTGGTACTATCCTGTGGGTCTGACTTCTTATATTGATAAGTATTGTCATAACCAACAGCATCATCTAAGCCATCATTGTTAATATCTATGTTATAACCGCATGAGTATCCATATTCACTGTACTGCGATACACTTCTAAGATTTGTGCTATGGCAATTACTACAATGAGGATTATTGCTATATATCAGTATTATACTTTTACTTGCTTCATCCCATATCCAAGATGCTAAGTCCCAATAGCTTGTATTACCACAGTCCCTACATTCTAAAATCGCATATCTAGTTCTTTCATATTCAAGACAAACATCATGCTTATGGTTATGAATAAAGTAAGGCTCTCCAAGATGCTTATGTCCCCCATAGCAATCATTATCATGTTCATGATTAGGGTCCGGCGGACCTTCTTCTGCTTTTGCAAGGATACTTTCATTGGTTTCTGTATTTAGATTCCCGTCATTTATAGGATCATCTACATGGGGTCTTTCTGTCACAACTTCCCTATAATGATAATCATTAGAACCTTCATATGCCCTGTTTTGATCTTCAATGATTTCCTCTATTGTTTTAAAGCGGTATTCAGGCTCATGTATTTTATAGGTATGTTCAAATGTTATATCAAACAGGCTATTTCCCAGCCCCATCTGCTCCATATAATTCTCATAATCACCTAAAGTTATTAAGCCATTTCTCTTTGTATTTATGGTAAATTCATCTGTTATATTCTCGTACATGGTTTTCATCACTGTTTCTGTTCTTAAACCGAAATAAATAGCTACCGATAGAAACATTATGACTATGGCGATAAGTATATCAATTATATATTCCCAGGGCTTATGCATGATTAATACACCTCCCCGCCATGTATATACTTTCTCTTTCTTCCTAGCATGGAGGTTGAAAAGAATGTATTTTGCATTTTATATAGTAAGGACTTGTACTTTTTTATCACTATTATTGACACATAATTTCCTTTGGTAAAATAATACCTTCCTTCAAGATATATAGTATCTAGTATCTTGCTTGTATATGTAATATCAAAGTATGCAATCTTGCTTACATCTTCTCCAGTATGACAATAGGGGCATCCCGGATCACTTCCATCTGTATTACTATGGTATATGTGTCCGTTGGGACATATAATCTCATTAACCATGTTTACCACTTCTATTACCATGGTTGTGGTATAACCTTTATATATCACTGTTATAGTTTGTATTCCCAGCTCTTGAGGATTATAATTTTTTATCGTATATTCCCCATTACCAAATTCTCTATGATCATCACGAAATACCAGTATTATTACTATGTTGGGATTAGAACCATATTGTACTAAGTTACCACCACTTGTAAGGTATGCCTCTATTCCTATAATCTCTTTTGAACATATAGGACATCCTGATGGACTTTCTATAACATCATATATAGTATGGCATATGGGACACTCTATAGAATTAACGGATATTATATTTAACGTAACCGTGTCTTTAGCACCTTTATAGCTCACAGTTGCCTTATATGTACCTGGCTTTCCTGTAGCTGTATCTATGCTCCATTCATCAACTTCTCTACTGCTACCGTCTGCATAAAAAGCGGTGACTTTAAGAGATATGGTTTCATACTGCATAATTGTTATCTCATCAGGAGACACATCTATCCTTATTACCTTTTCTGAACAAACAGGGCAAGAACTTTCTGACTTAGGATAGTCTGTATTACATATGGGACAAGTAGTAACTTCGTCATTTACCCATACTGTTATGTCTTTCCCATATCCTCCATATTCAATAGTAACTATTTGTAGTCCTAGCCTTTCAGGGTTATAATTACTTACCCAACCACTAACCTGGGATTCTGTCCCATCCATATATTTAGCTTTCACTGTTATAGGAAGGCTACTTCCCTTTGTCACTTCCACATAAGCAGGAGCTACCTCTATTCCAACTACTATATCAACACAGTAGGGACACCCCGGGTCTGTATCATCAGGATTAAGCTCATAATATCTATGACATCTAGGACATTCCTTATTAATTGGAACTACGGTTATATAGGCAGAAGCACTTTTTGTTATACCACTCTCTGTATATGATATGGCAACACTTTGTAAACCTATTTTAGATATATCAAGCCCTGTCAGGGTATATTGTGATGTGTTAAGAGTCATATTTGTTCCATCACTGTAATTAGCCCTTACAAGAAAGGATGGCTTAGAATATTTCTCTATGTTTTGTGACTGCGGTGTAACAGTTAGGGATGTTAAGTTTCTATCCGCTTCTACTGTGACACTTACCGTACAAGTCCTAGTCCCATTAGTCTTAGCATTTCCCACAAGACCCTTATATGTAAGTGTTACTGTCTGCACTCCTATAAGATTAGGGTTATAGTTACTTGTACAATTAACCATACCTGTATGGCCATCAAGATATGTGGCTGTGGCAGTTGTAACAATAGCTTGGACTTTTTTAACAGTTTGATTTGGTTTGGTAGCTGTTATGGAAGTTACTACTTGGTGGCAGATGGGTGTGTTATCTTCAGTCTGTCCACACACTTGTGTTCTAATCGGTCTTGAATAATAAGTAGTACACCCAGGATAAAACCCCATTACGGGAATACTTACACCTGTCCAGTCAATTAATACAGACTCAATATAAGATTCACCATACACTACTGCTCCCAGCCTATCCTCAAGAAAGTTCCACATAAGATCAAAATCCTTAACCATATCTTGAAAATTTGAAGTATTGATTTCATCATATCTTATATCATCAAGCGTAACTTTTGTTCCGCTAGAATTAAAGTAAACACCTCGCATGTCTATAATATCAGGATATTCTTCAGGATTAACACCATCTCCATGGCTATAATCTCTATAGGTGATTTGTAGTATTCTTTGGTCGCAATGACAACAGGTTATATCTAATATTTTAGTATCATGTCCTAGGGAACCCCAACCTCCACCGAGCCGAGCACGATAAATATTGGTATAACTGCTTACATCTCCTGTGTTTGTATAGCATTTATCTGAATGCCTATGCCCCTGATAGCAAGCATCGGTATGAGTATGGGTAGCAAAGGGATGAATATCCTTAGTTGATGTTAGTGACGTAATCATGCTTTTATTATTAGATGAATGCATTAACTTGTTACTAAATCCTGCCTTTGTATGTGTATGCATATGTTTATTAGCACCATCAGCACCTGCACTCACTATCTCTTCTCCCTTTACTGGATTAATGTCCTGGATTTCAATATCATACATTTCTCCGGTGGTATCAAGAAAGTCAACATAATTTTCATACATCAGTTTATCAATATAACCTTTTTCCCTGATTTCATTTGAAAGTCTTTTTGTTCTACCATCTACCAAGGAATCAATATTATCGCTATTTGACCCTGCTATATACTGTAGGGGAAATACAAAAATTATTATCACAACCATTAAGACCCCTATTAATCTCCCAGGAAAATTCATAATAACCATACCCTTCTTTATAGCAGTTAAAATTATGATTTTTCATATTTCTTATTTACATTTTCTCAAAATTTTTATCCTGCACCCTCATATGTAAAATGGATCATAATAATATTTCTATCTGCATCATAGCTATAATCTTTTTTATAGTTACCCTTTTTAATATATGAAAAATACAACTCATAATCTTGTCCATACAAAGGTATTACATTAGCATCAACCATTATTGGACATTGTCTATATCCAATAATGGCTACATATACATCCTTGTCAGTTACTTGCATAATATTGGTGTTGTTATACTGCTGGATTACACAGCTATCTTGAACTATATCTAGGGATATTGCATCCATCAACCGAGTCAAGGCTCTTTGCTGCCATGTTAGATATAAAAGTCCTAAACCTATTAAGATTGCCCCAATAAGCATTTCAATTATATGGGTAACATTTTTCTGCATAATAATCTTGTACGATGTATTAATAATAAATACATCTCCACTCTCCTCCCTGCAGTAATTGTATCTGTGCCAATTATTTCTGACAAAACCTTACTCCGATAATAACCTTATTTTCAGTTCTTACAACCTCACCTGTAAAAATGGCTGTTGGTTTAATGTAGTATTCTATACTAGAGAAATTCTTAATATCATCAAGGTGCTGATTGTTAGTATATGTATGTACATATACAGATGAAGAGTCCTTAGTTACAACTTCCACATAGATGGGAGCTGTATCTGAGGGCATATAATCTCCTAGATGTTTCTTAATGAAATTAACCACTTCAGAGCCTCTAATATCCTCACCATCATATATAACAATATCATGCTCCTCATATCCGATTGCAATTTCTTCAGTACTGGAAAGAACACTATCTGCCAGCCTAGTGGTGCTATCTACCGAAATCATGACATAGTAAATTATGATACCTGTAAGTATCACCCCTACAACTGCTATAAATATATGAGGAACTATATCATTATTTTTATATTTCAATTTTTACACCACCTTAAAACTACCTTTTAATTTGAGTAAATGTTATTGATTTAATTACATCATTTTCATTTTTTATTACCGTTCCTTCAAAAAGACCATTAGGATTAATATATCTAGCATTTGTTTTTTCTGGTGCAGTAGACGGATAGGGGGCAGGAGAAACAGTAGCCTCAGCCAAGGTTTTATATTCAATAACTATATCTTTAAATTTCTCACTGCCCCCAGCCTTCTCATCAATCAAATCAAGTAGCAAGCTTCCTGTAATGGTACCTCCATCATAAATTAGTAAATCAAACTCAGCCATTGATGTAATTGCACTATTTATTCTTTCAGTACCCTTGTCTAAATCACTTTTTTTGTCCTTAAAAACTCCAGTAGTCCAGGCAATAATAAGCCCAACTAAAATAACTGCAACCACTACTAAAAATATCTTTACTGCAATATCACTACTCTTTGTTTTCATAATAATCTCCTTAAATTTCAATAATTTCATTCTTTACCAACCTGATGCTTCAAGCTCTCCTATCAACATATTAAGCTCCTTAATTGATGACGTTAAAGCAGGCATAAGTCCATAAGCAAATAACAAGATAAATGGCAAGGCTGCCAGAGCATAGGCTCTATATACCCTTTTTTTAATGGACTTCTCATTAGCAAGCTTTCTTTTGGACATATATCCATCTCTATCTACTTCTATCTCGCTAAAGGCCTTGACTATTGGCATATCATCACAGCGAATTAAGTTATCAACAATCCTTCTGAATGGTTCATAGGGCTCTCTTTCCTTAAGCTCCTTTAGTGCTTCAAAATCCCCAGAAGAATAATCATCAATACACATTCTTAAGGACTGCTTGAATACCATTGCAAATGATTCCATCTCCTTTAGAATCTCCTTAACAGTCATTGCTTCGTTATACATAATCATTCCGATTAAAGCATTAAATTGATTTACCTCATCTTCCATGGCATTTTTTGATACTGAAGATGAGTACTTTAATATAGCCTTAGGCAGATAATAAGCAATAATGCTGATACATAGACATATAAACAAATCTACAAAGGAAATAACATATTGACTCTTATATTCTCTAACACGTTTAAGAATATCTTCTGCCAAGGCATCTGCGATCTTTTGGTTATGTATAAGTCCATCAACCTTAAAAATCTTTTTTAATTCTTCCTTGTCCTTTGGGAGAAGGTTGCTATTATTAATATATTTTCTGCTATATGCTTCAATAGTGTTAATCATGGATTCATATTGTCTTACTTTTGCTATAGTCCCTAATGACTCAATCTCATGGGGCTTTACTGTTAATAGCCTATTTTTGCTTGATTTATTAATATAGAAGGTAATACCTACAGATAACATAAATACTGTTATTGCTATGATGAAACTACCTAGTACAAAATGTCTAGCCCCTATATTGCTTCCACTATTTCTAAGTTCCCTCTGTAACCTTTCTTGCTTAGAAGCATTTTTATCACAATAGTTATCCATTGCCCTATGTATGAAACCTATGCGATCAATATGAAATAACCATCTATGGCTTGAAAGGTGAAAGGAAGTGTATTCAGCACTTTTTCTCATGATTACATAAATACAAGAAATAACCAGTAGTAGTCCAACATCCAACAAGAATCCTTCTCTTCCATAATAAAAATCTACCATACTTGCCTTTAGACTAATGGCAAATTGCTTTGTAATATCTATACAGAAGATGGGAGATATAACACATACTATTACACCCATGAATTCCATATTAAGTCTTTGTAGCTTGTGGATTTCAATATCAACTTCTCTTTGTAGATTCTCAAGATTTCTAACAAAGAGTGATTTTTCATCTATTATCCGGTCTCCATATTCCATAATACCTATACATTGACTTACAAAAGCCCTAAGGTATTTGTTAGGTATGTTATCGTAATACTCACGGAGCGACTCTTCTCTATCTCTAGATAACAAAAGGAGATATATCTGGTCTATGGCCACCTTCATATCAGGACTTAGGTGCTCTCTTGCTCTATGTATAGCATCATCAATACGGTATTCAACATAATAATAGTGAACTGTCTCAGCAAGCATCTTTTCCATTTCAATCAACACCTTGATTTCATGCCTCTTTGCTATTCGGCAAACTATCTCAGCATTAACTATAAGAATGGCAACTGCTGCAATAATCAGATTAATTAGTCTTTTATTTGAACTAAATATTAATAAAAATATACCCATACTTATAGTCCATGAAACCAAGCACGATATCACTGTTTTTCTTGCTATTGTTTTATTATCACAGGGGCTGATTAACCTATAGCGATAGGATAGTTTATTGATGTAATTTTGAGTTAGGGGGAAATGTTTTAAAAAATTATAGATACGACTTATTAATAGATTTGCTTTGCGAGATATATAAACTGCCATGATTTCCTTTGTTTTCACCTCCCTTAGGTAGAGCATTGAACCTTAGAAAATCCTTATGCTTATCAGGGGGCAGGTTGTGTAATATAATTCGTGCTAGACCATCACTTATGGGATTAATCATCTTATATTGACCTTCCTCATATACCACTATGTCTTTGGTATAATAAGTCTTCTTTCGGGTTAGTATCTTCATGTAGTGTGAGATTTCTTCCAAGCGTCCTTCCACTCCTACTTTTATCTTTGGTTCTTCATCTTCCCTTTCATAAGGAATTACCTCAGTAATCCGATCAATATGTCTATGTCCATCATTCTCTTTAATGCAGTGGACATCCAAATGGATTAGCCTAGCCACCATAGACTGGGTATCATCTAAACTAGAATTTCCAAGACCACCCAGTGCATGAACAAAATATGCAACTAACTCATCAGTTGTTGGCCAATGTCCCGTCGTAATTATTCGTTTGGTACCAGCAAGTAATAGATCGATTAAATGTTTTGCTTGCTCAAGGCTAGATGTTTCGCCAAATAATATAGTATGTGCATCGGTACTTTTCAGAAGTTCGATTAGTTTTGGAAATGGAAGGATCTCGCTAGGTCTTGTTCCAATGATATTTTTGTTATCATAAATATCATTTAAATAAAGCTCAAAATCTGATTCTAGGGTCCTAATAGGTTGTCTTCTGTCAATTTCTCTAACTGCTGCCCTAGTATATGTGGTTTTTCCTGAGTTTTGATCCCCTGAGAAGAAGAGGTTAACACATCCTTGTATTGCCCACTTTATAAGGTCTATAGGATAGCAACTGCCCTTATCAATAAGTAAGTCCTCTAGACTATATGTTGCAGTCCCTGCATATTTTCTTACGAAGAAAGCCCACTGGGAAGCATTATAAGGCCGAAACACTGTAACCCGACTTCCATTTGCTAGATGTGTTTTTATGCCACCCTCTGCTCTGGTTAGGTGTCCCCTTCTACCATGCTCTGAAAGATTCTTACATACACGGTGCATAGCTGCATCTGATTCAAAGGATAAGAATTTTAAATGAATTGGTTTTCCTTTATAGATAACCCATATGCTGTCATGGGTTTGGGGTTTTTCATGGCTTCCTAGTACTATGTCATCTTCCATGTGTCTGACATTAGCTGTTGTAAGACCGGACACTCCACCGGATATACCATCAATTGATATATCCTCCATAATCAAAAGGTCAGCTACTGATAATCCATAGGTTTCTTCATAGATTCTTTGTGCCAGAACATTAAGCTTATCATCAAAAGTTAAGGCTATGGGTGTCATATTATAAGCCCTATTGATGTCTTCATCTGATACACAATAATAATAACCAAGATTATCATTTTGTAACCTATCAAGGTTTGCTATGTCGCATATGCCCTGAAACATTCTCCTATTGCCACTTTGTTTTTGAAGATACATCATGATTTCAAATTTGTCCTTAGAAGATAATCTGCTTTCATCATGAAATGGTATGGCTTCATTAATATTATCCTCATTGATATTAATAACATTGGTAATAGTATATTTTGCTCTTGTTAATACAATAGTCTTTGAGTTTATATCACCCTGAGAACATTTTCTGACAGCATTGCTTAAAGTTCTTTTTAGTGCCCTTCTGTTATCCAGATCTTTTTTGTTAAGATTCAAACCATCCATATCCATGTTAATAATATTACTGATTGTCTCCCTAAACTGCCCATACAGATAATCCAAAGAGTAAGTCGGTTTCCTACAATCATCATATTCAACCTTATCCTTAAATATAAAGTATAGGACAATTAATAGACATGTAATAAGTAGAATGGAGAAGATAAAATCTATTAAAATCATGCCCCACTCCTCCTGGCAAAGGTTCTTCCTTCAACTAAACTTAACCTATTTAAGATTTTTGCAGTGCTACCATGGGATTGTGAGAAAAAGTAACCTGTTTCCTCTTTTGAGTTAATATTAAATTTTAATATGCCATTAAGTAATCTTTTGTTAATATGAAGTCCTTCTTCTACCATCCTTAGTATATTACATTCATTTAGGGCATCCATATATTTTGTACAATATGGAATAACCCCAGAATTATTTTTGCGTATGTATTTTCTATATTTTCTACGGCAATTTGCAATATTATATCCGGAGTTCTTATCGTATTTTCCCAATAGATAAAACACATTTTCCCTTTTAGCTAGTTTTTCTCCGTACTCTGCAAAGAATTTGTTTAGTACATACCTATGTTGGGTCAAATTAACTATAATAAGATCTGCTGATGACATTAGCCTAAAGGATAATTCATCATTTCCACTATTAGCATCAATCATTACAAGATCAACAAGGTTCTCTGCCTGATTGATCATATGGCATACTGAGGATAATGTATCTCTTTTAAAAGTTTCCCAGTTTTTTGTCTCAGTACCTGGAAGAAGTAGCAAGGATGAACCAGGAAAGGTTATACAACATCTCTCCAAGGTATCTCCATTTAACATATTCATCCGGCTATACATAACTGCAGCATCCAGTCCAATCTCCTGAAAAAATCCACCTACATCTTTATTGCTTATATCAGCTCTTCTTCCTATCAAAGGACTCTCTAGATTGTTCATAGAAAATTGTGTCTGCATCATAAGTATTCTTTTTTTATAGAACAAGCTCATAATAATTCCTGTTATATGAAGGTTGCTGGTTTGACATTGGCCGTGTAAAGGAGACCAATAGACTATTTTACTCATATTCTTCTTCCCCCTATAGTAATTAAAAAATTCTTTTTCTTATTTTTGAAGGCATGATATCTGGTCTAATAGCATTTATCTCATTAATAATAAACTTCTTAAATAGTCGTGAAATTCTTCGTAAATCAATGGTTTGAAGTCTTTGACATCTTATAGCATTCTCAATATCAATTACTTCAAGATATAAATAATTCACAGATGACCAAGTATAATCTTGTGTCATATTTCTTTTAACTCTCTCAACATCATCTATACATGTAATATTACGAATTAAAAGTCTTGTCTGAATATTCCTTAAAGGCATCTTACTAATAAGTGTATTAACTCTGTCAATATTACTGGGAAAGGAATCTACAACAATACTCATAAAATCAAGCTTAATTGATTTAATATCTACATATTTAAGACCAAAAACTATAAATACTACTCCGTGGGTATAGTCCTCAAAGTCCTTATAATCTGGTATTGACCTTATATAATTAATCCCACGATAATTAATAATTGTATCTGTACTGTCGATATCCATTCCATGATATATAGCCTTGGTCATTGCCCCTGTATCAGACAAATCTATGATTAATACAGGAATATTAAGTCTTACTAAGGCTTGTCCAAGATAAAGAACAATGTCAAATGCCTCCATACCTCCATAACCTATACATACCATTTCTTAGTCCTCCCTAGCCAATAAATATTTATCTTCATCATATTTACCTAACTCAGGATAAAATATATAGGCATCCTCATCTAAATCAGACTCAGGTGATTTTATAGGCATAGATTGATTGGCAGTCTCAGATAATTTCATTGGCTCAGATAAATTGCCAGTATCAGATAAATCGGCAGACTCAGGTAAATTGGCAGGCTCTGGCAAATTAGCAGTCTCTGATAAATTGGCAGGCTCTGGCAAATTAGCAGTCTCTGATAAATTGCCAGGCATATATTTTATGTCATCTAGCTCCCAATTTATGGACGAAACATCCATTCCAATACTTTCTGCCAACCTGTTTTCTAAAGATTTTCTTACTTCCTTGTTAAGCACTTGAGAGCATCTATCTATAATATTTGGATCATTTTCAATTAATGAAAGAACTGATACACTAGGTGTATAAGTAATCACTGAAGAGTCTTGAATATTAGGCTCTATGTACTTTGTCATATACAATCTTGACCCACTGTATAGACCTGCATCTACTATGGCGGCAGACATCCTCAATAGTTCTTCTTCATCCACCCACAAGTAACATATAGGGGTATTCGGTTGAAAACCCTTTATTGATTTTTTTGATAAGACAACATAGTTTTCTCCATTTGGATAAGATATTCTTATATCCACATAATCATTAACCTCTATATTAGAGCCCATATATATAACATCATATTCCACTTCTCTCAAGATAGATTTTACTGTATTTTCTGCCAACATATTTTTTATAATATGGCTTCCCTTAGGAATATCTATCATTGCCATTTTACCTATCTCATCCCTTGTGGCATATATTTCTATTGATTGTGAAGCATATACCTCCTTTTTTTCAACCTTATCCGAAGACAAAACCTCTCCAGCTTTTATATCCGATAATGTAACATATATAGACTTCTTATTATCATTTATCTCTTGTCTACTTTCCTTAAGTAAGAATTCATATTCCTCACGAATCTGCCCTATCATAATAAATGATGTGGTAATAGCCGCAGTTCCTATTACTATAATACAAATCAATGCTACAATAATATATTGCTTTGTTGTCCTTTTTAACCTTCTACCAATCCTCATAATTCACCCCTTACTATATATTTGATAAGTAAAATAATCAGAGAAATAAGCGTTACCATCACTAGTTGGAAAGTGAGCACAATCCAAGCTTTGCTTTTATCATCGTTCTTGGCTTGATATTTATGCTTTTTTCTTAATCTTCCAGGAATCTTTCTACCACATATCCAAAGTAAAATATAATACATAATAATACTCATAAGGATAATACCCAATATTCTAGCTATAGTTATATAATGCATTGCGTTAAATATAGCAATGATCTCTTTCCGCATTTTTTATATAGGTATGAGCCTTCTTTAAAATCGTATATGCCGCTTTTCTTATACAATGAATAAACAAAAAATTGGGATTATCCCTAGAACACATATAGTTACTATTAATAAACTCTATAGCCCTTCCTTGATTACAAGCAACAACAAAATCTTCACTTAAGGGGATAGGCAATAGTTCTTCTAGTGGAATGTCATAATACTTAGAGATTCTTTTACAGCTCATAAAGGACTTTGGGGAATAATTTCCTACAATAAATATTGATTTGTATAAGAGTGATGAGTAATTATGAAAAAAATCATTAAGATAATCAGAGTCTTGACAAAGATTAATTACTACTAGATCAGCTTCCTGAAGAATTGCTTTAGAGCTAAGGTGGTTCTGTCTATTAATATTGATATAACATATATCTGTATTTTCTTCTATTTTACTTAATAAGTCCGTGATATTATCATATAATTCATAATCAAAAATATCACTATTAATTGTACCATTTTGAGGAATATAGTATAAATGTTTTGGTATAACCTCCTTAGTATAATGCCTTAGAAGATTTTGATGATTATGATGAGGATTATATTTGCCATGATATAATCTACGTAATAATCCTTCAATTCCCCCTCCCTCATATATATTAATTCCTCCATATCTATTATTCTCATTTTCCCAACTACTAAAATATGCTTTACCTGCATTAACTTTTCCCAAATAATTTTCAAAAGCTGTAATGGTATAGGGATATTGCATAACACTGGCTATACTGATTGCCACAAAATTATGAAAAGCACAGGACTTCTCATAGTCATTACTCCAAAATGCTATCTTCACATAAAATACCTCCTTAACTTAACTTTAGTATACTAGTTAAAGCTATATTAAGCCTAAATACTTATAAGCAGATATAGCTTTACTTACCTTATTCATTGTTTTTTTCTAGCTATGGGATTATAAAATAGATAATAGATAATGAGACAATAATAGAAGTTAATATATATCATAATACAAAAGACGACTTTTGTAAATATATGTATCTTACTTAATATTTAACAAACTTTTTAATATATTTTGTAGAATTTTTACAGAAAATAATTGAATTTAATGTCAGTACCCCTCTGCCCCTCATGAATGAGGGGCTAAGTAGTTGAAGTGCATATGTGTTCGGTAGGACTAAATTTTGTTGGTATTTTTCTTATAATACACTGCTGTTACCAGTATACCTAGTAATAACAATCCAATACTTAGAACAAAAGGTAATATCCTCGATATATCACTAAGGACCCCTCCTATATATCCAAAAGGTACACTTACCAGCATTACTGTTGTCTGTAGAATGGCCATTATACCGGAACGCTCTGCAGGATCCACATGAATAGCCACCAGGGATTCTCTTAGGGTATGAAGTACTGATATGCCCAGTGCTTCGAATAATAATGAAACTGATAATATTACATATCCCCATATTCCTGTGTTATCTATGGATATCAGTAAAAGACAGCTTATTGCTGTACTTATAAAACCTCCATATAGGGGCCATTTTAGCTTTGTTTGATTGATATGTGCAATTACTGTAAAGAATAAGAATATAGCCAGCACACTTTTTACCATGGGAAAGATAGGCAGTAAGGTATCAGGTACACCAATACGACGGGATGCAATAATTTGCCAGAAGGTCATTCCCAACATACCTACTATCTCTACTAAGATACTAATAACTATGGCAAACTTTGTTCCCCTTGATTCACCTATCTTCTTAACTGCACTTTTATAGCCTATTAAGATTTCTGTCAGTGACATATTCTTTGTTGCTTCTCGTCTAATTTTACCAACAGCAGTCTCTGTGGAGAATTTGTTTAGTAACAATATCTTTATGGTCATTATTATAAATGCGTTGATATATAGTATACGTATGGCCGGTTGTAATGTAAGCCTTGCCACCAGTATAGAGGATATGGGTGCAAATAGTGCCGATAGATTACTGGATATTATAACCCAGGAATATATTTGAGTTATTTTGTCCTTTGGGGCATCTTCTACTAACAGGCAATCCCATGATATTGTAGTTATCTTCATCGTACCGTTTAGAAGGGCTGCTACAACAAAGAACCAAAAACCTTGGCTAAATGCCCATATTAAGCAAGGCACACTCCAAGCCAGAAAATCAAATATGGCTGTGCTCTTCCTTCGACCCATTTTATCTATGATGGCACCGGATATTAATGCAAATATCATTTGAGAAAACATATATATTGATGATATAATCCCAACCTCTATATCATTCATGCCAAATGTAAGCATATATACGGATGCATATGGCAAGCATAAGTTTATAGAAAGCCCCCACATAGGTTCTGTATAGATACAAGCCCTAGGATTACCTCTTAAGCCAATAAGGGTTTCTAGTAAGGGATGCTTTCGCTTTTTTTTCTTCATCATCTAGTAATATCCTTTCTAGTCTACAAATTTGTACATTAATTAGTTAGTCTACCATTGAAGCTGGATCAGCTGTATAAATTGCTATTTCTTATTATAAATGGTATCGTAAATATATTTTGCATATGTAGCTGCTACATTGATACCACTCACACTCTCTATAGCACCAAAAAAAGCATTGGAATTTACTTCACATACTATGGGCTCAGCATTTTCCCCAAACAAGATATCAATTCCACAATAATCAAGGCTTAACACCTCTGCCACCTTTTCGGCTATTTCCTTAAAGGACTGAGGTAAGTCAAAGGGTTGGCCTATACCACCTAGTTCTATATTAGACCTGAAATCTGTATCTGAAACACGCAACATACTACATACAACTTTACCACCAATTACAATAACCCTTACATCTCTACCCTTGCTACCAACAATCATTTTCTGAAACAAATGGGCTTTACACTTTACCTGCTCCATAAGTTCTAATAATTCTTCTCGATTATTTGCACAATATACATGCTGACCTAGGGAGCCGTAGGATTCTTTAACAATGCAAGGATATCCCAGCTGATCTTCAATTAATTCTATCCTTTCCATGGCCTCTGTAATTGGGGCCTCCTTATTATAGCAAAGAAGTCCTGGTATGGTATCTGGCATATTGATTCCATGGCCAGAAAGCCTTATATGAGTGTTCATCTTGTCATCACATACCCTGATAGCATCATGTCTATTAAAGACTCGCATACCAGCCTTTTCAAGAAGGGCAGATACATATTTATCTTTATCAAGATATACAACAAAATCATAATCCTTAATAAAGGAAACAGGGGCACCTTTTATAATCATTGCTGTATCAATATTATTTTTTTTAATATCAGCTTTAACTCCTAATTTCTCAAACTCTTCTTGAAGCCTTACTGATTGATTTAACGATGACTTCAGTCTAGCATAAGCATTTATCAGTATCAGTGCCTTTTTCAATCATTTTCTCCCCTTTATCTTACATATAAGTCAATATCTATAGGAATTTATCTTGTAATATCTAGTCCAAATTAACATCTAGAATTTAATATACTACATCAAACCATTTATGTAAAGACGATTAAAAGAAGAGCACATAGACTAATAGTAAAAATACAAATAAAAAAAGGAACACCCCTAGGCCCAAAGCCCTTATTACGGTATTCCTAAATCAATGGAGCTGGCGGGAGTCGAACCCGCGTCCGAAAGCCCTTCCATTGCAGCTTCTCCCATTACAGTCGGTCTATTATGTGTGGCCTTACCACACTGTTCCCGCTACCGGCCGCCGACAGACAGGCTTCCGGTTTTGGTAGCTTCATATATCTTCTACCTTCTCAAAGCTTTGAAGATAGAGGTCCCTGCTAACATGATGCCGGGATTCTAAGCCACAGGATGCCTAGAGCCGACAAGAGCTGCACTTAGGCAGCTGCTAATTCGTAATTATCGTTTGCGTTTATATTTTGTTCTAAGTTG
>JAAYRE010000023.1 GCA_012518935.1 Clostridiales bacterium | reverse complement strand
TGGTTTCACTGCAGAAACCACCTATCTATATCTTATAGGCTGTATCTATCACAAGGACTCCTCCTTACATCTTATTCAGTGGTTTGCCGAAGATATAAGCGAAGAATCTCAGCTTATCAGTAGTTTCTTTGAGTTCATTAAAGATTTTGATCTTATCTTACACTATAATGGAACAGGCTTTGATATCCCATATATCAACAAAAAATGTTCTTTGTTAAATATGGATTATTCCTTTGATAATATTAAAAACCTTGATTTGTACAAAAAAGTATCTTCGATTAAGAAGATATTTAGACTAAAAAACTATAAGCAAAAAACAATTGAAGCCTTCCTGAAAGTAGATAGGAAGGATACTTACAGTGGTGGAGAGCTTATAGAGGTATACCAAAGCTATCTCGGGAAGAGGCATCTTGAGGCTCTTAAAAAATCAAGAATTAAAGATATTAACAAGGTTGACTCCTCCGAAAGCCAGGAATTACTTCATCTACTAATGCAACATAACGAGGACGACATAAGAGGATTGGTTTTAATTAGCCCTATTCTTTATTATTCTGATATCTTTGAAAAACCCTTTAATATCCTCCAAGCTGGAGTAAATAAAGGACAGTTAAAAATTAATATTGGATATAACTTTAATATTCCTGTTCGTATTAGCTTTGGAAATGACTATATATATATGAATGCCTATGGGAATTGTGTTACTATATCTATTAAAATCTTTGACGGTGAATTAAAACATTTTTATGATAACTACAAGGACTATTACTATCTTCCTGATGAGGATCAAGCAATTCACAAGAGTCTTGCCATATTTATGGACAAGGAATATCGAGTAAAAGCAAAACCTTCAACCGCTTATACTAAAAAACAGGGACTTTTTGTTCCACAATACCAACCCATAATCTCACCATTATTTAAGAGGGAGTACAATGATAAAGTCTCATATATTGAGGTACATACAGACTTCCTACTTCAGGAGGTAAACCTAACGAAATATATTAACCATATCCTGAACCACATGGTAAAATCTAAGGGCTAAATATATATGAAGATTCCTATGGTAGCTGATATTTTAAAACATGGTGAGAGCATAGTGGTGGCACCATTAACAAAGTGTCAATATCGAATTTACACCAAAAAAAGAAGCTGTATACAAACAGCTTCTTAATATACTATATATTATGTTTAATGATTATTCTGTAGGAAGTATTTCTTTTTTGTTATAAGAACCACAAGCCTTACATACTCTATGAGGTACCATCAGTTCTCCGCATTTGCTGCATTTTACTAGATTGGGAACACTCATCTTCCAATTTGCTCTACGGCGATCTCTTCTTCCTTTTGATGATTTGTTCTTTGGACAGATAGACATAGTCACACCTCCTTAAAATTCTTGAAAATATCTCGGATTACTGACATTCTAGGATCTAATACTGTGTTGTCACAGTCGCAGGTTTTCTCATTTAAATCGTTACCGCAGGTCATGCAAATTCCTTTGCACTCCTGGCTACACAATAGTCTCATGGGAAAGCCTATTATAATTTCATCCTTAATCATTATGTCTACATCCAGATTATATCCATTAATATAGTTTGCTTCGTCCAATTTTTCGCTAGCTTCTGTGTCAGCATCCTTAAAATCTAACTTCTTGTTAACGGTAATATCCATGGGATATTCCAATTCTTTTAAGCATCTGCCACAAAATAGAATTAAAGTAAGTTTTACGGAACCTTCTATTGAAACCTCCCTATTACCAAGATTGGTTATGGTAAGGTCCACTGGATCCTTCCTTGCAAATTCATAGGAATCACCATTGTATATGAATTTCTCCATATCTAATGGGGCAAGGATGTGCTCCACTTTATTCTTTGTATTCATGATTTCTGATAAAGATATTAGCATGTTCTCTCTCCGAATTTTCCATGAATAGTTTCTATGGATTTCGCACTATCTTGTATTATAACTACTGTGCTTTTATTTGTCAACGAAAATTCTAAAAGGATTTTCATTATAGAAGTGCTACTGTTTCTCTTGCAATTGTAAGCTCCTCATTGGTAGGAATTACAGCCACCTTAACCTTTGAATCAGGTGTTGATATCATTGTTTCTTTTCCTTTAACCTTATTAGCTTCCTCATCGATTGCTATGCCTAAGTATCCTAGGTATTGGCATACATCATAGCGCACCTTTGGATCATTTTCTCCAACCCCTGCTGTAAATGCTATAGCATCAACACCATTTAGGCTGGCAACAAATCCACCAATGTATTTTACTACCCTGTATACAAATACGTCAAATGCTATCTGTGCTTGTTCGTTTCCTTCTTCCATAGCCTTATTGATATCTCTAAAGTCACTGGATACACCTGACATTCCTGATATACCTGATTGTTTATTTAGCAGATGCATAATCTCATCAAGATTTTTATTTTCTTTGTTTGCAATATACTCAATAATTGATGGGTCAATATCACCGCTTCTGGTACCCATTATAAGTCCTGATAGCGGAGTAAAGCCCATGCTGGTGTCAATGGATTTGCCATTTAAAACTGCAGAGATACTTGCTCCATTACCTAGATGACATACAATAATTTTTGAATTATTTATATCAAGCCCACAGAACTTGGCCATGCGGTTTGATACAAAACTGTGGCTTGTCCCATGGAAGCCGTACTTCCTAATCTTATACTTATCATAATATTCATAAGGTAGACCATATAGATAAGCTTTGGCAGGAATGGTTTGATGAAATGCTGTATCAAAAACAGCCACCATAGGCACATCCTTCATCAGACTCTGACATGCACGAATACCTATAAGATTTGCTGGGTTATGAAGAGGTGCTAGATCATTACATTCTTCAATTGCATTCACTACCTCATCTGTGATTATAACAGAGGAAGCGAATTTCTCTCCCCCATGAACAACTCTATGTCCTACAGCATCTATTTCAGATAAGTCCTTAATAACTCCATGCTCCTTATCAGTTAGTGCATTAATTACCATAGATACGGCAATTTCATGGTTTTCCATCTTTGCTTCAATAACTATCTTGTCATTTCCAGCTGGCGTATGCTTTAAATAACCCTTCTCTAAACCGATTCTTTCGCAAAGGCCTACTGCTAATGCCTCTTTGGTATCAGAATCAATTAATTGATATTTTAATGATGAGCTACCACAGTTAATAACTAATACTTTCATTTTAATTTATCCTCCAATTATTTTATCTGCTGGCTTGTGCTTGTACTGCTGTAATTGCAACTACTCCAACGATATCGTCTGCAGTACAACCTCTTGATAGATCGTTAACAGGTTTATCAAGTCCTTGTGTTATAGGCCCATAGGCTTCAGCTTTAGCAAGTCTCTCTGTTAGTTTATATCCAATATTTCCAGAATCCAGATCAGGGAATACAAGAACATTGGCCTTACCTGCCACATCACTTCCAGGAGCTTTTGACGCTCCCACTGAAGGAACTATAGCTGCGTCTAACTGAAGTTCACCGTCTAGCTTAATATTGGGATATGCTTCTTTTGCAATCCTTGTTGCCTCAACAACTTTATCTACATCCGGATGGGATGCACTTCCCTTTGTGGAAAATGAAAGCATACCCACTACCGGCTCAGTCTCTACTAAAAGTTCAAAGCTCTTGGCACTGCTGGCTGCTATCTCTGCCAACTCTTCTGATGTGGGATTTGGATTAAGTCCACTATCGGCAAAGATAAATGTTCCCTTGGCACCATATTCACAATTTGGTACTACCATTAAGAAGAAAGCAGAAACCAGCTTAGTTCCTGGAGCGGTCTTTATTACCTGAAGAGCTGAGCGAAGTACATCAGCAGTAGAATAAACAGCTCCAGCTACCATACCGTCAGCATCTCCTGCTTTTACCATGGTAACACCAAAGTATAGGGGCTGGGTTGTTAATATCTCTCTTGCTGTTTCAGCTGTCATACCCTTCTTCTTTCTAAGTTCAACAAGTAAATCAATATAGGCTTCAAGCTTGTCTGACTTTAAGGGATCTATTATCTTGGCTTTTGACAAATCAAGTCCTTCTGCTCCCTTTTTAATATCTTCTTCATTACCAATTAGTACAATATCTGCCAATCCTTCAGAGAGAATGGTATCAGCAGCCTCCAAGGTTCTTCTATCCCCTGTTTCAGGCAGTATAATTGTCTTTTTGCTTTGTTTTGCTCTGGCTTTAATATTATCAATAAAACTCATGATGTTTCTCCTTCCTTAACATCTTTTTCTATATTTTGTACAAATATCATAAACCCATAAGTTTAATTATAAAACAAATATGAAAGGGATACAAGTAGTATTCATGCTAAAATACCCTGTTTTTATTATAATTACTTGCTATTAAAATTTATCTTGTATATAATTTAACAAATATAAGGAATATTCTATAGTATCCTATTTTCTTAGAAACACAATAATATGAAAGGCATTTTATCAAATGAAAGTTGTTGGAATCATAACCGAATATAATCCTTTTCATAACGGACATAAACATCATATCCACATGGCAAAAGAAATCACAGGAGCAGACTATG
>JAAYRE010000022.1 GCA_012518935.1 Clostridiales bacterium | reverse complement strand
TAATTAATTCTACATTCAGTTTATCTGCTCTTTTGGCATCGGTATTTTACTTTGCCATAATTGAAGTTAAAAATCAAGAATGTAAAGACGCAATAAAAGGAATTGACAAAAAATATGTAGAGTCTTTTGAATCATCATCGGAACCTGTATATTTTGAAAGAGCAAAAGCGGATGTACACTTACCTTTGCAGAAAACGCTTCATGATCCAGTATTTGACCGTGTATTTAATCAAGTATCCTCGCTAACTATATCCGGTCTTGCTAACCCATCAAATGTAAAAATTTATGGCGTCGATGTAAATAACTGCAAATTTAAGTTCAAATCATTAAAAGAATATCTTGTAGATAACATTGGAAGTTATGTGTTTTCTAGAGCAAAAGCTAATAGATATACTAGTTCGGGTAAAAGTGCATCCATCGGAGCACAGGCATTAATTAGATTCATGCAAGCTTATGGAACGTGTGCTGAAACTATTCTTGGAGAGATGCTCTTATATGTTTTTATGGAGCAGGAGCTCAATGCTCCAAAGATAATGAGTAAGATCGAAATAGATGATCTCGGAGGGATGAGCTGCAGTAAAAGTGATGGTGTTCATCTTTTAGCGGTAGAAAATAATGGCCAATTATTTCATCAGCTTGTATTTGGTGCATCCGATATTTATGGTGATTTGACAGCCAGCATAGATAGAGCCTTTGATAAAATTATTGATATTGAAAATAATAGTGATATTGAATTGAAGATGGTTGAAAACACTACGCATAATAATATTTATGATCCCGATACCACTAATTATATGATAGATCTTTTGCTACCGAAAAAATCCAATGTTCCTAAGCCCGATATGGCATACGGAGTTTTTCTTGGATATACTCTTTCTTTGGATTATAAGGAAACCGATAATAATAAATATCGTACTGCAGTAAAGACTCAAATGCAAAATGATATTGTTTCATTACAGCCATATATTGAGAAGAAGATTCGTGACAATGGTTTATCTGGATATAATTTTTATTTATTTGTTGTACCGTTTAATGACGCCCCAACTGAGAAAAACAGCATTATTTCAGAGATGCTAAGTGGGAGGTATTGATTATGCAAATCCCAAGAAACCAGACCCTCGCTGAAGCATTATATAAGGATATTGATAGCAATGAATATTTAAATGAGATTTATGAGTCTCTGCTATATAATTATTCAATACATATTTTTAAGATTCAGAAACAACAAAAAAGAGTTAATGTAAAAGATGCATTACGATTTGCAGATTTATTGGCAAAGTCTACCATACCAGAGAAACGAGATAGACATAAGCTGTGGGGCCAAGAACTTATAATCCTATTGAGTATAATTTATCCGGAAGATTCATCAGTAAAGTATTACCTTGGATCCATACTTTCGACGGTTGGAAATTATCGCGGTTTGCAATCTACTTATGTTGAAGGATTTCAGACTGCTGATGTATTTGATGCTTTATATTTCGAATATGACAAATCTACACTGCAGATCCCTGGTCATGAGGAAAGCTATTTTTTTCATGATCAGAAGGACGTATATGATGGTCTGAGCAGTAAGTATTTTAGCTATTCTGGGCCTACATCGATGGGTAAATCTTTTGTTGTACAAACATATCTTAAACAGCAAATTGAGAATGGTTCAACGAAAAACTATGCAATCCTGGTACCCACAAAAGCTTTAATAAACGAGGTTCGTAGTAATATAATTGGAAGTCTTCAGGAAAAGCTTCAGGAGACAAATTATCGTGTTGTCAGTGCGTCAGGAGATATAGTATTGCAACAAGAACACAATTTTATTTTTGTCATGACACCTGAACGACTTCTTCACATGATGATAGGTATGCCAAAAATAAAAATCGATTTTCTATTTGTAGATGAGGCTCATAAAATATCAGACAGAGGTGGGCGTAGTGCCTATTATTATAAGGTGGTTGCACAGTTATCGAAGATGAAAGAGATGCCGACAGTTATTTTTGCTTCGCCAAATATTCCGAATCCTGAAGTGTACCTGAGCTTGATTCCAAAGATTCAAGTAGATGAAATTAAAAAAATGGCGTCAAAATACGCACCAGTATGTCAATTTAAGTATTTCTTAGATTTATGTGAGGGTAGAGCATATTTTCATAATGATTATTCAAAATCACTTTCATATATTGCTAACATTCCACAACAAGATGAATTAAGTGAGATTGTTACAAGAGTTGGTTCTACACAACAAAACATCATCTATTGTAATTCGAGACAAAAAGTTGTAGATTATGCTGTTCAGTATGCAAAGAACCTTCCTATCAAGAATGATGAAAAACTTGTATCTTTAGCAAAAGATATCCGTAATGAAGTACATAGCGATTGTTATCTTGCAGACTTGATACTAAAAGGTATTGCTTACCATGTTGGATATCTACCCTCCAATATTCGACTAAGAATCGAGAAAAGTTTTGTGGATGGTGTTTTAAGAACTATATTCTGTACAAGCACACTTGTAGAGGGAGTGAATCTTCCGGCAGATAATTTGTTTATTACAAGCTATAAAAATGGGAACTCTAATATGGATGAGGTGGAATTTAGAAACCTTGTAGGACGAGTGGGTCGTATTAAATATAATTTATATGGAAATGTGTTCTTAGTTCGTATGGAAGATAATCTTATAACTGAGAAGTACATCAACTTATTACAAAATGATGTTCCACAACAGGAAGTTTCGATTAATTTAAAAGACAATAATAAGCATTTGAGCTTGGTTATTGATGATTTAATTCGTGGCGATATAGAATTAACTACGGTTCGTGAAGCAACAACCTCAAAGGACTTTGAAGCGTTGCGAAAATTTGCAATGATTCTTACAAAAGACATTGCAGAAGGTATTAGTACACCAATACGAGAAGCATTCTCACCATTTTTAGATGAATATAAAGAGTATAAAATAAGGGAAATATTCCCTATAGAAAAGACTAGTGACGATATTAATTTTTCATATGATCAAGTGGTTAACCTGAGAGAACTTGCGAAAAGTGGCCAGAAATATCCAAAGGTGACAGGAGAAAATGATGAGGTTGATTTTGAGGAACTTGTTGATTTTCTCATGAAGCTAAGAAAAGTATTTAAGTGGGATATCTATGAGAAAAGAACAATAGGAAAAGCTGGTGCCTATAGGGAAGATTCTGTTATTAGGTGGTATGCTGTTATTCTATTAAGATGGATTAGAGGTAATGGTCTTAACCAGATTATTTATCATGCACTTAAATATAAGGAGAATAATCCAAATACAGGTGTATGGGTTGGCAATATGAAGTTGGCTGATATATATAACAAAAACTCTAAACTTCACAAAAATTATATTATTGCAGAAACACTTGGTGTGATTGAAAATGTTCTATTGTTTAGCATTTCAAATTATTTCAGGAAATTCTCCCTTGAATATAAGAATGTGCACCAAGTAGATCATTTCCAAAATGATTGGTATGAATTTGTGGAATATGGAACAACAAATCCACTGACCATTTTTCTTCAACAAAGCGGTTTTTCTCGGGAATCATCAAAATTTATAGAAGAACCATCTAATAGAAATAAATATTTAACAGAGGTTGACGGTGAATTAAGGATACATCGTTCTATACTTGAATGCGGCAATATTGGTGTCGAAACTGAAACAAAAGATATACAATTTAATATGCCAGAACTTTTCATTGATTAGTTCTGAGATTCTATTATGCCTCCTGCAGTAATGCAGGGGGCTATTTTTTTTTGTCTTTTTAAGTTCCATACTTTACCCATATTTCATCCCTACTGCATCCATATTTTGAAGACGAACTATTAGCGATAATAGAAGTATCAAAGGAATGTCATAGAAATCCAATCGGTGGGAGGTGAATGAAATGAGCAAGAATAAGAAGCAAACATCCAAGAGAGTTGCTTCAAAAGCAAGCAAAATCCTTAGTGATGGACGCTACAGTAAGAAAGCCAAGTCGGTTGCTGGCAGTGCTTTAAGTCAAACAAGACCAAGCAAGAAAAAGTAATTTTCAAAACAAATGATAGGTAGAGATAGATTTGAATAATCAGCCTACTTATCCTCCCTAAGGGAGAAATCTATCCAGAGCGGTTATCGCTCAAAAAAATCAATCTCAAAGTCCTAGTGCGCATACGGACGGCGGGATGCATAAGAGTTCAGAACACAGTAATAAAGACTGTGTTTGGAATGAAGATGCACCCACCGTTATTTCGT
>JAAYRE010000218.1 GCA_012518935.1 Clostridiales bacterium | reverse complement strand
TGGCATAATTGTTGGTATGCGTTTAGCTAGCATGGTCTTGCCGGAGCCTGGGGGACCAATCATTAAGATATTATGCATACCGGAGACAGCTACTTCAATTGCTCTCTTTACAGCAACTTGGCCAACGACCTCAGAAAAATCTATATCTTCACCATCTAAAGTATTATCAAAATGCTTCTTTATATCTACTTTCTCTGGGGTAAATGTATCTATGTCATTAATAAGCTTAACTGCTTCCTTTAAAGTGCTTACTCCATAGGTTTCAATTCCTTCCACCACAGCTCCTTCACCGGCATTTTCCTTTGGAACAAGGCACCTTAAAAAGCCTTGCTTCATAGCAGAATATACAAGAGGCAAGACACCATTTACTTTATTAACCTTTCCATTGAGGCTGAGTTCTCCAATAATAAGAGTATGTTTAAGATTTTCTTCTTGAATATGACCAAAGGAAGTAAGAATTGCAATGGCTACTGGCAAATCAAAAGCAGTTCCTTCCTTTCTTATATCCGCCGGAGATAGATTGACTGTAATTCGTTTGGCAGGTAGATTATAACCAGAGTTCTTAATAGCTATTCTCACTCTTTCTCTAGCTTCCCTTACTTCAGAATTAAGCAAACCTACCATGTCAAATAAGGGAAGTCCGTCACTTACATCTGCTTCTACAGATACAATAAGGCCGTCAATCCCATGAATCACTGCACTATAAGCTCTACTGAACATGTAATTCTCCTTTCATTGTCTCTCTCACAATGAAGGAATCATTTGCTACCGATAGTATAACAGCAAATAAAACCATATGCCATGATTTTCCAAATAATTATTAATAATCTACAAGATAAAGTTTATAATTCATGAAATATATATAAACAGCTAAAGACTTATAATTAAATGGTAATAGTGTTATTATATTTATTGTAAAAATGCATATTTATATTTGAACCCACTAGTTTAGGATAAACAGTTTCTAAAATAAGAATCTGAATTAGAAGCTAACATAATATTATAATATGAGAGGACTGATATTATGAAAAAGTTATTCGTCATGTTGCTTACCTTGACTTTAATTACTACTTCTTTTTCAGGGTGTGGCGGTAAAAACAAGACAAAAAGCGGAAGAGAGATTTCCCCATCGGGTTCTTCAGATTCTTCCGAAGTTGTACGTACTGACCCCAATCAGGATACAGCAAATGATACAGAGGTTCTTGATGAAGGTACAATAGCTTCTCTTGATGAAATCAGAAATAAGTTGCTTGCCTCAGATTATGAGATTTCAGATTTAGAAGACCTTCAAAAAGAATTTGCAGTAAACCTTGTGGACGGATTTAATTTTGAAAAAGATGGCAAGCAAAGCCTTATCATGGAGTTTGCTACACCAAATGATTCGAAAGCTTATGCTGACTTTGTAAACGAATCTGGTTATAATGTCCCCATACTCAATGGAAGATTTTTAACCTTCGTGGAGGCAACAAAGGGAATTATTACTGACTTAGAGATGCAAGCTGAACTAGAAGAACTCATGGACGCCAAAGCTTTAATTCAAGAGCAATGGTCTGACACAACAGAGGTATCTACCAGCACTACGGATTACAAAGGTGCTTACGATCTTATGCAAAATATAACCAAATCAATGAATACCCTACTAGATCAAGCACTGGCAAAAAACAATAACAAATATCCGAAGGATGACCCCCAAAGCACACATAGGGTTTTTTCTTTCATGCTCGGCTCAATTCCAATAGCTTTAACTTCTCAGTTCTGCGAAGATGAAGCAATGCTTGAAGCAATAGTAATGGTAGCGGATATGATGGGCTTGTCGGACGCAAAGGCAACCCGTAATGGAGCACATGATTATACCCTTACAGCAATAAAAACTCGGAAACAGCAGCCCTATGAGATTAACGCTGTATACGACCCATCAAGTGGGGGATTGCGAATGGTTGAAAAGACTGATGGTGAAGTGACTGAATTTTACGAGTTCATACCTTTAGGATCCGATCAATATGCATTCCAAACAAACACAGAACGAGCCATAGTAGGTTATAAAGATGGCAAAACTTTATCATTCGTATATACAAAGATTAATACAAAAGATGAAAAATACAGTAGCAAGTCAGATAGCATTTATCCCTCCGGTTCAGATGCTAATAATGAATGGGTAACAGCCAAGGGAGAGGATCAATATGAGCAATATTTCTACTTTGACGGAGAAAACATCAAGATTAATGTGGATGCCTTTGGAGAGAGGATAAAGAGACAAATACCATCCTAGTCTAATAAATCGTTGAGGGGGATTTAAAAATGAGGAAAATGATTTCAGCAATTCTCATTTGCCTAATTATTGTTACTGCATTAAGTGGCTGCAAAGGTAAGCAGGCGGATTATCTTAAGATTATCGATGCTTATATTGATGGTTTTTCAAGCTTATATGATCAAGGAAATGAATATACAGAGCTTGGTTTACAGCTTCAGGCTGATTATTCCTATGGATGGGCAGCTGCTTCAATATCCTCCATGCGCTACTGCATAGACTGTCTACTCTATTTGGAAGGTGAGGGGGATTCTCTTGAGGATCTTGTTGGAGAACGGCCTGGCAACTGGGATGAGATTGCTGCACAAAATTATGCTTCTCCTTATCCCTATTTTTTTGAGGGTTTAGTTTATAATTCTCAGGGCAAAAACGAGGATGCAAAAAAATGCTACGAGAAAGCACTGGTAAATCCTAAATTTTCTGCTGAGAATGATAAATCATTGTTGATTTTGGATATATTGTCAGCCAGTGAATTAAAATCAGTAAAGACAAAACTGACCATGCTAGAGGATAAGATTTATGAGGTCTACAATCCCGACAAATCAACATATCCACGGAGTCATATGAATTATAGTGATAAATATCTCAGGACTCTTGCTAAAGAAACCCTTACTGCAAATGAATATGATTATCGCGAGGCACTTCGCCACTATGAGGCTGCCCTAGCTGTTAACCCCTTTGAAGGTGACAATTTCGTTGGGTGCGCTTTAATGAATATTTATCTTGGAGAAGTTGATCAAACCTTCTTTTATGTTAATGAAGGCCTGTTTGTTGACCCTGAACACGAGGGTTTGAACAAAATTGCAGAGTTACTAAACCAGGAGGGGGGTCAATAATGAAAAAATTATGGGTTATTTTGCTTATACTAACCATGGTATTACAGCCACAAAATGCTTACGCAGCATCATATGTGGATTTGTCTAGAGTAAAATTCAGCTCAGGCTCAGAACCACTGGTCTTTACCTTTGGAGATTTGAATATAGACGGTGTGCTAATGCAAATATATCCCTTTACTGAAGATGAGATAAACCAACTTGTCCAAGAAACGTTAAAGTCGAAGAACTTAACACAGCTTGAAATCAAGGAAGCCAATGAAAAGGTCCTAAAAGCAAAGCGTGCTTCAGAGTTTACAAAGGAAGACTTAGAAAGGGTTAAACAGAACATGCTTACAACAATTTCGGCTGTTCCTGTGGGCAATGTGTCGACTGTTCTTTCTGCTGTGACAGGCTACATGGGCAGTAGCAGTTGGGATGACATCGGTACAGCTTCCGCTACTTTGCTTGAAAACACTACGAAAGACTGGGTTAAGGATACTGCAGGTGGATTTGTCAATAAGGCTGGGGAATTAGGTAAAAATCTCAATACGGTAAACGCAGTTACAAGCCAATTGTTAGCAATAGAGAAGTTCTGTGAAATGATGGTGGATGAGCATGCAAGGACAAAGCAGAAGTGGAAGGATATAGCTGACGGTGCCAATGCTAAGCGTATGCTAAATGAGTTTTATTTTGCCCTTCAAAATAAAATTGATAGTTATAAATCCAAAAGTGACCGTTTCGGGTGGCAAATACAATTTAATGATGAAAGAGTCGGAAGCAATTTCACTTTTTTCGGTGTGGATACCAATTACCAAACATGGTCTCTCGACATGATATTATCACAGGAGGAAAAACCTGAAATAGGTGCTGCCACAGGAACTTATCTGGGGGTGTATTCTATACGTAGTCGTCATGAAATGTCAAACTTTCAATCAAGGGCACACGAGGCTATTCTTAATATGGGTGAGGTGGGGGCTGCAATTAAAAAGATGAAAGAAACTCCCGGTAATACCGTGAACTTAAGTACTGTATCCACTGGTTCAGTTTATATAGAACGTGTTATTAATGGGTATTGTCAAGCAACAATAAAAGAAGACGGAGAAATCACGTTAACTATGGAGGAGGAGTCAGATCAGACTGTGGTAAATATTTCAGGAATAGAAGTAGAGATGGACTACTCTGTCATTGATAGCAAAATTTTTAATAGCGGAGGAAAAATAAGATTTCAAATCTCAGCCGATAAGGAAGAAATTGTAATAGGAGGCATAACTGCCGATATATTTGTCAAATCACCTGATGTCAACTTTTCTCATGAAATAAGCGGATCAGGTACTGTAAACGTCGGCTGGGACAAGGGGATCTGGAAACATTGGGATGGTACTAAAAAAACATTGAGTCATAGAGGTAGATAAAACCTTACAAGGAGCTGTATATTTACAGCTCCTTGCCTTTTATGTTGAGTCTTTCTGTATGTTCGGAAATAAGCTCATATTTTATCTGAAAATCTAGTGAGTCTTAAAGTTAACTCGTGAAGTTAACGCATTATCTGAAAATCTAGTGAGTCTTAATGTTAACTTCTGCATATAATGAACCAAGGAATAAAAAGGGTGATTTTATGCGTATTTGCGATTTAAGAGATAAGGAAGTAATAAACTGTAGAGATTGTCGCAGATTGGGATATGTCTGTGATGTAGAATTTGATATATGTACGGGCTGTATCACCCACATCATAGTACCAGGTCCATGCAAAATCTTTGGCATACTGGGAAGGGAACATGAATATGTAATTAGCAGTTGTCATATAAAGCAAATTGGTGTGGATATTATACTTGTTGATGTGGATGTTGAAAAATGTCTAGTAAAATGTGATTAAAGTGTGGAATAGTCAGAAGATTCTATATATTTATGACTAATTCCTTATGAATGTTATAATTTTTACAATTATATTCTTGACCGTTTGAGAAAACTTCAATATAATCAAGTTATAGTGTTTAAAGAAGTTCGAAATACAATATCTGTTTGGGAACAGATTGGGAGGATTTTATTATGAAGTGTCCATTTTGTAGTAGAGATAACACAAGAGTCATCGATTCAAGACCTGCGGATGATAATACATCCATTCGTAGAAGAAGGCAATGTGATGATTGTCATCGAAGATTCACTACATACGAAAAGGTTGAAGCAATTCCCCTAGTAGTTATTAAGAAAGACAACAACCGGGAGCCTTATGATCGTGCCAAGATAGAAGCAGGTGTGTTCCGCTCCTGTCATAAAAGGCCGGTATCTGTAGAGCAAATAACTAAATTAGTTGATGAAGTGGAGACCATTGTATTTAACAGGGAAGACAAAGAGATTCCCAGTCATATTATTGGAGAGATACTAATGGATAAACTAAAAGAACTTGATGCCGTTGCCTATGTTCGTTTTGCTTCAGTTTACCGTGAATTCAAGGATGTTAATACCTTTATGGAAGAATTAAAAAAAGTATTAGATAGCTAATAGATAGCTAATAATATTCTACTTAAACCTAGTTAGGCGTTTACTATAATATGAATTACCTTACATAACAATTATTAGCCTGTTACAAAATATATAGGGTTATACCTATATTATTTTGTAACAGGCTATTTTAGTTGTAACAGGCTATATCTTATCTATATCTTTTTCAAACTCAGCATGGTCACCAATATAATTGGGAACTGAGATACTGATACCTATTCTACTAGGTGTTATATAGCTAAATATCCCAAGATAATTTCCCGGGCCAATGATATCTGCGGTTAAAAACCCTCTCCTTCGTGCTTCCTCTCCTAGTCCTAAGATATAATCCTTAACAATTTTGCTATATTCCTGTCCACTCATATCGTGGGTAATTAGTTCCCAGGAAGTTATATCCCTGCTAAGATCAATGTCCTTGCCTATAATTTCGAGTAAATACAACCGTCTGTTATTTACTAAATCAATATTAGTTGTAAAGACCGCTTGTGTAGGATAGGCCGCATAAGGATTATAAAAGTCAGCAGTATAAAAGATGCTAAGAAACCTATCATCATTACGTTTTATATAATATCTAATATATAAGGTACTTTGCATGAATAAATCAGGTTCTTCCTTGGTCTGTGGGAGGCTATCAAAAGAATATAAACCTAATATCTTATCTATATCCTCTATTATAATTCGATTCCACATATTCACTTGTGTGGCATCTGTCCCTGTCACCACAAAAGGATAAGACACAAAGGCACCCTTGTTTCTATAAATCCTAGGACTTAACTCCATCATATCCAAGCCTTTCTGCCATATAAAGGGCATAATAGTTCTTGGTTAATAATACGTCTTGATATTTATTTTATTCTTAAGAGTAGGATTAATTTTTCATCTTCTGCCTTAATACCATCTGTAGTATTCCTCCATGCCTGTAGTATTCCATATCCACAAGAGAATCAAATCTTACTAAGGTCTCAAAAGTAATCTCAGTTCCATCTGTTCTTCTGGCTATGACCTCAACCCTATCTCCTGGTTTCATATCACTGCCTATGATTATATCAAGTGTTTCATCTCCTATAAGACCTATGCTCTGTGCCGATTGTCCCTCCATATACTGTAAGGGGAGTACACCCATCATAACTAGATTTGATCTATGAATCCTCTCATAACTCTGCGCTATAACAGCCTTAACACCTAAAAGACTTGGTCCTTTTGCCGCCCAGTCTCTTGAAGAACCCATTCCATAGTCTTTACCAGCCAGTACAACCAAACCAATATCCTTCTCCTTATATTTCATACACGCATCATAGATTGGCATGACTTCTTTAGTGGGCCAGTAAGTAGTGTAGCCTCCTTCAGTTCCCGGTGCTATTTTGTTACGAATACGGATATTTGCAAATGTTCCCCGCATCATCACTTCATGATTACCTCTCCTTGCACCGTAGGTATTAAAATCCTTAGGCTCCAAGCCACGTTCCATTAGATATTTACCTGCTGGAGTATTCTTTCCTATAGCTCCTGCTGGTGAAATATGGTCTGTGGTAACTGAATCATCAAAGCTGGCTAAAATTCTAAGATTATTTAAAGGTTTTACCTTATCAGGCTCTTTAGATAGATTCGTAAAGAATGGTGGTTTTCTTATATAAGTTGAGGACTCATCAAATTCATATAAATCCCCTTCGTTTATATCAATATCATTCCATAATTCATTATTATCATAGACAAGGCTGTATTCCTTCTCAAATAAATCAGGCTTGACATATTCCATAACAGCAGCTTGAATTTCATCAGATGATGGCCATATATCCTTTAGATATACCTTATTACCATCGATATCTAACCCTAGGGGCTCTTTTGTTAGGTCAATATCCATAGTACCTGCCAGTGCATAAGCAACTACAAGAGGCGGTGATGCCAAATAATTTGCCTTAACTAGGGGATGAATTCTTCCTTCAAAATTCCTATTACCAGATAATACTGAAGCAACTAATAAATTATTATCATTAATTGCATCGGTTATCTCAGGAAGCAATGGTCCAGAATTACCGATACAGGTTGTACAACCATAACCAACTATATTAAAACCAAGCTTATCAAGATAGGGAATCAGTCCAGCAGCCGCCAGATAATCCGATACTACCTTAGAGCCGGGAGCCAGAGATGTCTTAACAAAAGCTGGAACAGTTAACCCCTTCTCTACTGCTTTCTTTGCCAAAAGTCCAGCCCCTAACATAACAGAAGGATTGGAAGTGTTGGTACATGATGTTATAGCTGCTATCACCACTGAACCTGTACGCAAGGTCTCTTCTCTGCCATCTTGCAGACGAATTCTTACTTCTTTCTCAAATTCTTGTTCTGTAAGACCATGACCTTGATTTCCTAAAGGGGCACTTATACTGTTTTGATATGATTCTTTCATAGACCCCAGTGGAATTAGGTCCTGGGGACGCTTTGGTCCTGAAAGGGCAGTCTCAACCGTGGACAAATCCAACTCAATAACCTCTGTATATATGGGCTCTTCTTGACTATTATCATAGAACATATTATTTTTCTTTAGATAGGTTCTAACCAATTCAATATGCTCTTTACTTCTACCGGTTAAAAGCATGTAAGCCAAGGTCTCTTCATCCACAGGGAAGAAGCCACAGGTAGCTCCATATTCTGGAGCCATATTAGCAATAGTAGCACGATCAGCCAAGCTAAGAGTATGAATACCATCTCCAAAATATTCTACGAATTTGCCCACAACTCCCCTGTCCCTAAGAAGCTTTGTTACTGCAAGTGCCAAATCAGTGGCTGTTGCCCCAGTTGGAAGCTTACCTGTCATACGGACTCCTATAACCTCTGGTATAGGAAAATAGGATGGTTGCCCAAGCATTCCTGCCTCAGCTTCGATTCCACCAACTCCCCAACCAAGAACACCAAGTCCATTAATCATAGTTGTATGGGAGTCAGTACCAACCAAAGTATCGGGATAAAGAATCTCAATATCTTTACCACTTTCTTTTACTTCGCCCCTTATAACAACATGGGCAAGGTATTCGAGATTAACCTGATGTACAATTCCTGTGGAAGGAGGTACAACACTAAAATTATCAAATGATTTCTGAGCCCATTTTAGAAATTGATATCTTTCTTTATTTCTCTCAAATTCTCTTTTCACATTTTTCATAAGAGCATCTGACTTACCATAGTAATCCACCTGGACAGAATGATCTATAACAAGATCAACCGCTACTTCAGGATTAATTCTTTCAATCAAATGTGTATAGTCCATATTCCTATAAGAATCGACCATATCCATTTCTTCCATATCGTGTTCATCCATATCATTATCTGATACACTATATTCCTTGGAGGTGTCTTTATTGGCAGGTAGATTAACTGTTTTTTCCATTGCACGTACATTCGCTATTTCTGCGACTGTGCTTCGCATAGAAGCCAAATCCAGCACCGAAGGTACTCCTGTGAAATCCTGTAGGATAACTCTTGCAGGCTTAAAGGGTACCTCCCCCTTACCACCTTTATGTTTTGTCCACTGCGCCAAATCTTTAATATGTTCATCAGTAATTACAGTGCCATCCCACTGCCTTAGTACTGATTCTAATAAAACCTTTATAGAGTATGGCAGACCCTTCACATCATATCCATATTCCTCTAAGGATTCTAAGTTATAATATTCATAAGTCTTGTCTTGTATCTTAAGCTGCTGCCTTGCATTTTGCTGTAATTTACTCATAGTAATCCTCCATTCTATTACTTTCTAAACAGGTATCTATAAGTTGCATTTTCTAAGTTAGTCTTTGCTTTCGTCAAAAAATTATGTGCTTCTTTATCATAGTATTTGATAAGTGTTTACTATAATACACTATTATGACATTATTGCCAAGAGTTATCACTTAATAGGAAATTGGGGGAGCTTTCCTATTAACGATAAAAGGCTAGTTCATTAATCCGAACTAACCTTTGTATTGTAATTATGACATATAGTGACTAGCAAAGCTGTCACTGGTTGATTATCTATAATTTTTTTGGGCCTCCACCTATTTCTACTACATAGAATTCAGCCTTATATCCAATCTTCTCTTCATATGCTTCACCTACATCGATGACGAACTTATTAACACTGTCATCATTAACTATATTCACTGTACATCCCCCAAAGCCTGCTCCAGTCATTCTTGCTCCCACAACACCTTCCTGATTCCAGGCCAAGCTTACCAAGGTATCCAGTTCTATGCCGGTTACTTCATAGTCATCTCTTAAGGATTCGTGAGATTTATTCATAAGAATACCAAATCTCTTGATATCGTTGGCCTTAAGTGCTTTCATGGCTTCTATGGTTCTTTGGTTTTCATATACTGCATGTCTAGCACGGCGTATTAAGGTTTCATCCTTTATCACATCTTTATAGGACTCAAACTCTTCATTGCTTAAATCACCTAAGCTATCAATATTGGTAACGGTCTGCAGCCTACTTAGTGCCTCTTCGCATTCACTTCTTCTTTCATTATACTTAGAGTCATTAAGT
>JAAYRE010000217.1 GCA_012518935.1 Clostridiales bacterium | reverse complement strand
GTTTGTGGACTGTACGTAGCATTGACTCTATAATATCCCGGTCTTATATATTTTGCAAATTGTCCAAGCATGTATGCTCTCTTTTGAATTTGCCCGGACTTATTATACAAGCCATTGGCATCACTTATTATCCACCACCATACATATGCATTCATATTGCCAATTGTCATGCAATCATGTATTTCTTTTGCTGTAGTCATAACTCCACCTATTGATTGGTCATTTAATAGATGCTCTGTCATCCAAACCTCTTTGCCTTTGCTACGGGCAAGTGGGTAATCCCTAATAGTGGCACCATATAGATGACCTCCAATAATAGACACCCTAGATGCTGCAGATGAATCGTTAAGAGTAGCATCGGACATGGCATGATTGAAGCCAAATGATTCAGGCATAATTATTTTTGTTGCACCAACAACTGGCGATCCATAGTATTTAATAAAATTTAAAAATTGTATTGCACTCCAGCCACAACCTTCATAATCACTAGGCACATAATCCGGCTCGTTCTGAAGTGAAATAGCATAGAGGGAAGCTCCGTTATTGGCAAAATGATCTGCAAAGGTTTTTAGGTAGTTGGCATAATCCCAATAGGAGGATTCCTTTAGTTGACCGCCAATTAATGAGTTGTTTGTTTTCATAGAAGCAGGAGGTGTCCAAGGAGAGGCAAATACTGTAGCTCCTCTTGCCTTTGCCTTCTTAGCATTGGAGAGCTCATCAGCCCAGGCAGAATAATTTCCACTATTCCATCCCTCGTTTGGAGCTATCCTAACTCGTAATATGCTGAGGCCTATGTCTGAATACAGTTTATTCATATATGAGTCACTTAAAGCTCCGCACCACACGCTAGCAGCACCATATCCTCTTATAATCTGTCGCGTAGTGGAAAAATCAATTCCTGCATCCTGTGACGCAGCATCTGCTTTTATGGGTCTATGTATACTAGGTAGCCAGGTCATGAATAAAACCAGGGTGAAAACTAATAGACGCTTCACGCAGCACTTCATTTTTAAAACCTTTTTCAAATACATAACAAAACCCCTTCCTTATATTAAATTTATATTTACTATAGAAATATCATGAAGCCCTCATTTCATAGACTATTTCTACAGTAAAACAAAATTTAACCATCAGTTTCAACTATAGTTTCTACTTGATTGATATAATAATTGAAAAATAGTTTATAGGGTTTTCTGTAAATAAGTATTGAGTTTATTGTTTTGTAGTGTGCGGTAGATTTAGAGTCAAATCAATTGATAGGTTTTTAGAATGAAATTTAGAATAAGGTGTGGATAGAAACATTTTATTTTAGAATAGAAATAAATTAGACAAGTATATGGTATAACATAATTTTACATATGTCAATATATGTTTTGTTAATTTCACCCAATAATGCTAATTTTCATTAAATAAGGATAGGCATATATTTTGTGCCTATCCTTAAAATTAATATAGAATTTATTGATATGTCCTTATTTATCTATCTTCTCACTATCCTTCTTAAAAATATATAGCTTGCTAAATATATAATTAATAATGATTACTATAAGTGATAGGGCAACCTTTATGAGCCAGCGGTAATATCCAAGCCTCTCAACAAAGATAAAGATACCTGCTTGTTCAACTCCTAATGACACCAGTCTGGCACCATAAAACTTACCGATTTTGCCTATTTCAGCTTTGGCTGAATCACTTCTGGACCTGAACACTCCCCACTTGTTAACTATATAAGCAAATGTAACTGCCACAAGCCAAGCTATCCAATTAGCAGTTAGATTAGAGTCAAGGAATCTATATAAGCCCTCATAGCTGATAAAGTTAACTAAGGTAGTTAATAGCCCTGATATTCCATAACTTATTGTCTCCCTATTGACTATCTTTTTATAGAGAGGATGGCTAATAATTCTATTAAAAAATGTTTTCATAATAATATCTCCAAGCTGTAAGGCTATCAACAATGTTCAGTCTGTGCCATTAATCAAGGGGGAATAGACTACGTCGCAGTAAGGTCAAGGAATCCGAACCCTCCTTAGTTGATGTATCAGTGGCGGTTATAGTAAAATCCCTGCTATTAATATTTTTCATGGTAGACATATTAATATAAAGTATAAAATCCATGTCTGATGAATTCTGATAAGTAGGTGTAATTGGTTCACTACCTTTTACTCCACCGACATAGGTATAAAGGGTATAATCTTCTCCCTCACCGTAGTTTAATATAGTATCACCTGATTTTAGGCTAAGGGTATAGTTTGAGCTTATTTGGGATACTCTAAATTTCACTTCTATAGCATCAGCCTGTACCATATCCTGATCATCTGCAAGTCCAGTATAATCAACATCAACATAGGCAAATTTACTTGATGGATCTATAATTTCAAGGACTGGAAGCTGATTAAAAGCCAGGCTTACTGAATCTGTTCCTGAATGCCCCATAAGATTTGTTGCGGTTATACTAAGAAGCTGAGGGGTCTCCCTTAAGTCATCTTTGCTAACCAATATAGCATAGGTTTTATCTGGCTCAAATACTTTATCGTTACCAATATCTATTGGAGAGCCTAGTGTACCATAATAGTACTCATATACCGTATCCATCCATGGGTAGGTCTGGCCATCTGCTCCAAACTTAATATCTATACTCATATTAGATGAACTTTCAGACAGCTCAAAGACAAGAACATAATGACCATCATCCCTTAGTTCCTCTGCAGTAACATAATGGGGATTATCAGTAGGTATAATAATATCTACTACCGGTGCCACTACAATAGTCCTGCTTTCAGTTGCCTTCCTAACTGCATATATAGTATTAATAAAGAGCTTCATCTCATCAGCATTTCTACTTTCTTCAACCTTAGCTAGGTTTATTCCCGAATAGAAGGTAGGTCCATTACTAAATAAATAATAGTTATTCACTACATCATTGGGCGATGAGCTATATACACCATGATATAAGCTTTCTTTAGTACCGCTAAGACCAAGTACCTCTCTAACCAAGGGGCTCTTAGTATCAGATAGACAATACCATCCAACCAAGTTCTGTTTTGGGTTAAGTGTGTTATCTAAAGCAATAACTGCATCATTAGAATAATAATTATCTGTTATACTGATGGCTTTACCAATATGATAGGGGTACCTAGTAATGCTACCCTCATTAGTCTTTGTCAAATAATTGGTTCGGTATGCATCATCCGTTCTCAGGTCTGAGCTATATTCTCCAATCATATCTCTATAAATCATCATATTACTATTTAAAGAATTACGATTAATATAATTGTAGGTATAGGTATAATTCCCAGCTTGACTATCATGGTCTATAAAACTATATCCATCTTGATTATAATAATCCTTCTGCCTATCATATCCCAAGGCTCCCTTAGTAAATATGACACCAAGATTATTAGCTATCTCATCCTTTATATTAGAAGCTGCTCCATAAGTATTATCAATAGGATCACTTGGGTTATCAAGTATTAATATATGATATCTTCCTAATTTACCAGTAGCCTCTGCATTGGATGAGCTATAGGGATTATCTGCTGTAAATTGATTAAGATACTCTTCAACAGTCATAGACTTGAACTTAAGAGTATATTGATATAACCTACTAGGCTTTGCATACTCATAGATTAAGGAGTCTAGATTGTTGTGATATTCATTCTCTAGACTATAGCTACTGCTATTATCCCTAATATGAAGTATATTAAGGGTTTCTTTTTTGGTATTTGAAACATAGCCTGTAATACAGGCACGAATATTGGAATTATCAGCCCGCTCAACAACTAATTTCCACTGATATACCCCATTTAATTCTGAAACATTGTACTTGTATCTTCGTATGTTCTCACTGGTCATTATTCCTTCCCAGCTAGAACCATCACTGGCTAAAACATTTTTTATCTTATCGCTTTCATCAAAGATTCCATCGGCATTTCTATCTACATAAAAATATGCATTGTATTTAAGATAATGGGGCATACCTTCCCAGGGATATAGTTGAAATTCAATACTAAGTTCAGCTGTCTGTACCGGTGCTCCCCCTGGGCTTATAGGTGCCTTAAGGGTTATTCGTGGTCTGGTAATGGCAAGTCCTTCTTCAATGCTGTTAATGAATGAGCTCTGGCCTGCATTGGCTAAATTTAAGAGCCTATAATTACTCTTGTTCTTACTTGTATTTATAAATGCTGCTATGTTGGTGCCATCCATAACTCTTCCCACATTTGCATTCATGGTATACAGATATGAATCCAAGACTATAGGATATCCTGCTTCCAAAAAATCGATTAACTCTTTCATTTTCTGTGTAGTAATATCATTATTCCTATAAGTAACGTCAGTGCCATTTGTTAATCTCATAGTATCACCGTATTCTAGGTAAAAATAACGGTTCAGGTTAGTGTTATTAAACCTGGTCCTATTATTAGTGGAAATGTTAAACCTATTATAGTTGATGTCATCATGAATAGCACTTCCCATAAAAATCATATCATAAAAGCTGTTAATATCCTCTAGACTACCGTTAAACTCAGTACTGGTCATATTAATAATCTGAACATCATAATCAGATAATATCTCAAGAATAGCAGTCTCGGATTTCTCAAAATATGCAGTTGGTTGTATATTTAATACCCTCTTGTATTTTCTAAGATTGCTACCTGATGAGCCATCATCTGGAACATCATCAGGATCATCTGGTATATCATCAGGATCAGGAGCATCCGGCGGTCCTTCTACATCTCCTCCTGGAGGATAAGATACACCACCAGTATCATCATATCCGTCACCACCACCTGTAATAATCTCTGTTAAATCATCTGTAGGAACAGTGGTATTGCCATCCCCATCCTGTTCTACTATTATAATATCTTGTATAAATCTAGAACCCATAGTACGTCCTGCGCCACCAAACAATACCAGCACATTATCTACCAAGTAATTCTTTTCATGAGCTATACTGGTATGATAGATGCCCATATCTCTAAAACTTGCTTCAGGAAATTGTACCATATGGCCATCTGCATTCAATCCCCAAGGAAGGAAGGTGTTCAGGTTCCAATAGAGGGCAAAATTATGACTAGGGCCATAGCTTGCTTGTGGTCTAATAAAGCTTGCTGTGGAGCCAGTAGGAGATACATTGGAAGCTACTGTCTGCGGTGTAATACGATTTGCTTCCAGTGTGGTATCAGGATTTATAAATGAATTATAAAAATCTATTTTATTCCTCTGAAATACCATGATAAATAGCTTTACCACATTAATTGATGATGCGCCATTGGTACTATAGTTAACCCCTATTCCGTTGTTATTCCTTTGATAATTACTATAGGGGCCTCTGCCATTAATTGCATCAAAATAAAAGGAGCTATCAAAAATTACACCAGCCTTTTTACACCCGATTCCTGCAATCTTACGAAATAGCTTGTTAGCAACAGTCCAATTAATATCATTAAAAGCAAAATTAAGCTCATTATTTTTCTTATTATTATTGTCATTATATTTGCTATTACTGGGTAGGGCTAATCCCTCATAGCTATATTGTTCATATAGTCGTATATACAAAGGATCATGCTCCCGTGCATTTATATAGATTAAGCCTGCATCATCTATTAAGTCCTGTTCATTGTTAAGATTATCATTTAACTGGGCAGGGGTCACTGTAACAACCCTAACAGGAAAATCATTGGCCATCTCTGAGGGTACCCCTAGTACATTTCGCTTTAACCATTCATTATTAACAATTCCCAGCTTAAAGGTATATTGAAATCTCTTCTGTGCCTTTAATCCCTGAACCCAGATTCTTTCTACACCATTAACAGTTTCCCTTGAAAAATTAGGCTTGCTAAGGGCAGTATCATCCTCTACCCATCTATAAGTACCACCCCAATATCTTTGATAAGTAAAGGTCATACCGTTATTATTAATTATGTAGTCCCCACCTGCTTGTGATATATACCGAATATCTGTATAGGAATATACACCTGTATTATCATCTACAATCTTATAATCACTACACATATAATAGCTGCCACGATTGTCCTGCTCAAAGATAACATCATAGGAACCATTTCCTTTATCTAAAAAGAATCTATTATTTTCTGCATCATAGTCGTAATCACCAGTCTGATCTGGTGAAGCTGTTACACAATATGGGGAGTATGTAACTGCTGTAGAAAACAGCTCACTGCTATCCTCTGGGATTACATCAGTAAAGTAAGCCTTAACATTCTGTCTCATATAAGTCTCCCAGCCCCCTTGATATACCCTTTCAAGTCTGGCATTGGGAGGTAGAACTGCTACATGAGTGCCAGTTCCCTCTGCTACTTTTTGATATATAGTTTGTCCCTCATTAATAGTATATCTATCAGCCCCTTGACCTGCATACTCAAAATAACCATTCTGATTAACATCGGTAAATGCTGGTGTCCAACCACTTTCTATCTGACCATTTTCAGGTATGTCTTTTTGTTCATATGAGCGATAGAATTGCAAGGCACCTTGAACATGGGAGAAGTTACCTGGTCCCGTATTATAATAGAACAATTCTGTATCCACTGGTTCCTGACCACCAACCAGATAGCCCAGCTCTCCCATCCCCTCATAGGGCATAATCTCAAGAACTGTAAATCCATCAAAAATCTTTTTTCCATCATCGGACCATTCTGCCTCATCGGCAGCCTGTATTTGATTGGTCTTAACCACAAATCCGGGCATGACAATAACAACAACAGCAATAAGTGCTATTAAAATAAAGCTCTTAAACCATTTATACATGTCAACCCTCCTTTTAGAAGTTCAATGCAATTTTATTGTGCTATTTTCATTTTATCTTTGCGAAGCTGGATATAGCTTAATTATGATTTCTAAACTTAACTGTTTTAATCATATTCTCTCTATCACTTCCAAAAGATAAAGTCAAATCAATAACTACAGCATCATCATTAGAAGTCTTCTCTATGTCTAGTTGGTAGACATATTCAGCAAGAAAATGGTCTTCCTTATTATAAGGATTCTCCTTAGCATCTTCTAGACTTGATGCCTTGATCTGATACAACTCTTCTTCATCTATAACAATTACATAATAATCATCAACAGCATATTTGAATATAAATCTCTTATTACCAGTTAGATCTGTATGGGACTCCATATCCATTGCCTCCATAGCCAAATTACTAAGTTGATTAATTATGGTTTGAGCTTCTATCTGAATATTAACTTCTTCATTAGCTAACTTAAAACTGTTTGAGGCACTATTTACGAAGGTCATAATCATCAATAGAACTATTCCTGCAATCACTACTGCAATTATTAGTTCCATTAAAGTAGCTCCCTTATTATTCTTATGTATATTCAATTCTCGTCACCTCATTGTTTACCTCTACTAGGTATATCTTAATCAACATAGTGCTTTCCGGTAGCCTCTACCAAATGGATTTTGTAGCTTATATTATTACATTCCACAAAAATAGTCCTTACAATCTCTTCTTCACCAAGAAGGCTACCACTAAACACCCTGGTATCCATAAGAGAGCCAGTATCCTTAGTATAGGTAACCACCAACTCTTCTTTAACATTACTCTCTGATGAATCAGAACTCACATAGTAAAGGTTTCCCCTAGTATCTAGAAAGCTAATTTTACCCTTCTTAAGCTTAAGTTTTTCTTCTTTTGTTTTAGTCTTTATGCCATCTTTAAGAGTCTGTACACTAAGGTAATAATCCTTATTCTCTTTATAAATAACAAGATAATATTGCTCCTTCTTGGTCATATTCTCTACTCTGACTTTATCTAACATTGTAGCTATTCTACCTGTGGCACTTTTGGCATTACCGTAACCTAAGAGACCTACACTAAGTGCTGTGCCTAAGCTTAGGATACTAATGATTGCTATAACAATTATTAATTCAACTAAGATAAATCCTTGGTTCTTCTTCAAATACTACACCCTCTTTATGTCTATTGCCTTCGCCAATTGGAATAGTATACCATAGTAGATAAATCCACTAGGTTATCTGCCTCAGCAGTGGTATATTGTGTTGTTTGTTCTAGATTTCTAAATATATATTTAAGGATTGTGCCTTGGTTAACAAAAAACTCATTTGTAGCTAACTCTGAAGAAGTAAATACAAGATTGGAACCCAAGGTTATATCTCCCATTGCCACCAGTTTTCCTGTAAGATTTACATCGTTACCCACATTTATATTACCGGATTTTATTCCATCATCTACATCCTTATCGATAGAAACTATCATGCCATTTATGGTTACACCACTAGCAATCTTTACATTATCACCATCAGTTCCATCTCCGTAAACTAACATAAGTCCTGTAAAATCATTATTTAATGTTACATTACCATTTACTATAATGATTTTACTATCTGTTTTATCTTCGTAAAAATCTATGGTATTTCCATAATACTCAATCATAGGATTGGAATTACCAGGTAATCGGAGCCAATCTTCCAAAAAATCTACTCCTGAGGGAACTACTGTGGATTCCACAACATTATCCTCTTCCTTATATGCCCTGTTACTTTCTAATGTAAGAATATGGCTTATCTTACTATATAGGCTATTTAAATTGCCTACAGTATACTCTATAAGGCCAGCCTTAAGAGCTGAGTTTTGATAAGCTGTGTGCCCTATAGGATAATTATTGATAATATTATTAACCACCGTATCGTCAGAGCTATATGCACTTATGCCCTGATGAATATCTATCTTAGGAGTTGCATTATCATCATAGGAAGTCATATTACCTGCCACCAGAATCTCTTTGGAAATATCGTTCATATTAGGAAGGGTAAGATTCTCTATCGTAAAAGGATTCATATTATCTAATATACCTTCATTTCCAGTGAAATGGATATACCTCCATAGGTAATCATCGGCCTGCTTGCCACTCTCAAAAGCAAGATAATAATATCGGAGTATTGTAGCTGCTTCCCCTCCTGATACAGTCTGCTTTGAAGCAATCTTATAAGGGTTAGAAGGATTTACATAATTGGTATATATTATATCATTTAAAGGATCTAAGCTGGTAAAATCCACCTCAGGGCTAC
>JAAYRE010000216.1 GCA_012518935.1 Clostridiales bacterium | reverse complement strand
GAGCATTGTTTTGTCATGCAGTCAAGGGCGGCGGCAGTAGCCAAAAAACTATATTTAGCAATTTTCAAGGTTCTGATTGAGCCTATTTTTTAGTCTAAGAGTTTTCATACGTTACTTTACACTACCAATATTAATATTATTAATAACTTTATTCACATAAATAGTAAATAATATACTTTATTTTATAATATTCAAGTGTGGTATAAAAGTCAAGGAATTCCCACTAATATCCACACTTTCATAGTTTATATAAAGATAGCAAAGCCCCCCATAAGTTAGATTTTTTATGTCTATCTTATGGGAGGCCAGTTAATAGTCTTTCACTAAATTTTGATAACTAAAATCACTTGTTCTCTCTAATATAATAGGTAACAATTCCATTTTTCATATTAACCTTTATCCTACAGTCTCCAATAGCTACGTAATCTTCCTCATTTATACCAAAGGTGTCATTGGTTGTAAAGGATTCATATATAGCCTTATATACCTCTGAAGGTGTAGATGATATGGTGGCTACCATAGCTTTTACTATCTGTGCATTTTGATCAGCTACTATAGAGCCGTTTAATTTAACACTAATGGCCAAATTATAACCCTTACTTTCTTTTGTTAATGAGATACCATCACTGCCTAATCCTAGGTGGGTAAATTCAATCTTATTACTGTCAATATGCAGGTTTGTTGATTCAATTATTTTACCATCAACTTCTCGCTCTAAGTCCGTCCATATTAATCCGTATCCACCCCAATCACTTAAGGCCTTACTACTCTTCAAAAATCCACTTCTTAGGGGAAATTCTATTTCTTCAATATTAACGCTGGTCTCATTAGATTCTGGTGCCTTGGTAGGTATTATAGTTGGTTTTAACTTTATTACTGGAACAGTATCAGGAATGTCCTTATACTTACTAAAACATATTATTCCATCGTAGCCTGAATACTCTTGGATCCCAGTGTTGTTAAAGCATTTGTAAAAAACAAGGGTACTTAGAGTACTGACCTGACAGAGATTATATTCGCTAAGCTTGCTGGTATATGCATTTTCTGGTGACAATTTAGTAAACTCTTCTATCCCATCAGAATATATATATTCATTGGTATTCTTAATGTAGGAATTGTATATGCTATCGTCCTTTTTAATATCAAAGGTACCATTGCTATTTTTATCATAGGTATAGCCTAAAGCTTTTGCGATTCGCTTAGCCTTTATCATTAGATGCCCACTATCAGATACCTCCACAATATTGGTATATTCCTTCCAGGAACCATTTTTTTGCTCAACTAAGACCAGGTATCTATCAGAATTATTAGCATAGGCATTATTCTTATAGGTACCCATATTAATAATGCAAAATATTAGAACTAATATAATAGCAATTAATTTTCTATGTATACTTCTCATATTAACCTCCATGCTGACCTTAATCATAAATATGGTGTCAGCATATAATAGCTATCTTGCAATTGACTAATAGCTAAACCTACCGTTTGACCTCAAAGGTACAATTAACAGATACAGTTACCTCTTTTTCTAAAGAAACCGTATCATTATCTACATAAGTGCCGTAACCGTACCAGTCATAATAATCATTAGGAACAGAGTAGAGGGGAGTAACCTGTATACTAGAAAGCTTAGCATTGGTTAGCTCTCCTAGCTGACTACCTGCATTAACTGCAATTAATTCTGCTCGTTTAGTTGCATCCTGTGTTGCCTCTGCCAGCATACTGACCTTTAAATCCTCTAGCTTGGTATAATGGTACTCTGGGGCCTGTGATTGGAACTGAACCCCTTCATTTAACAACTCTGTTGCTTCCCTTGATAGCTCTGTCACCTTATCAATGTCACTAGAGCTGATAGTTACCGTTTGAGCCAACTTATGCCCAATTACCTCATTGGTGTAACCACCCCATTCATTTAGAGAATATCTTTCAGAGATTGAGATAGAAGAATATATCAAATCCTCTTCCTTAAATCCCTTACCTATCAGGTAATTGTTTACCTTGTCCTTGTCAGCTTCAAGTAAAGCATAACCTTCTTTTAAATTCTCTGCCTCTACATCATAATATCCAGTCCATACAATCCAGTCTGAAAGGATTTGCTGTTTTGTATATCCTTTGATATTAATGCTGTACTTTTTTCTCTTAAATTCTGCCAAGCCATTTACTCCAATAAAGCAGGAGAAAACTACAGCTATTGATAGAATCAATGCAACAATAATATTACCTATAACTTTTGTCTTAGATTCATTCATAATATTACTCCTTATATAATTTGTAATTAAATATTAATAAGTACATGTTATATTTTACCTATGAGACTACAATTAATCCTATGCTCCTTAAGCACTTATTAGTCCCAATCCTATAGCCTATAATCAAATATTTTGAATTCGATTACTAAATTTTTCACATCTTCATCCATATCACTTCCCTTATTTTTCAAGAGTTTACCTGTCACAAATCCCCTGAATATCTGATAATTTTCTATTCAATTTCATAATACTTCTTCAAACGACAAGTGTCAATAATTTCCTTATGAAATTAAGAGATATTTAAGAAGACCACTTCAACTATAGGTTGAGTACCCTCCATTCGAAGATGAGGGTTTAACTTTTGACGAGCCTCCTGTTTCTCGCTATCCATTATTGCTAAATCTAAAGGAGTATAAAGAACATACACTTTTCTTATACACAATACTAATATCTACTATACTGATTTGATATAATTGGATAGCAGCAATATTGCATATATAACAAGAACAAGATACAATAATATATATAAATGATTTAAATAAAAGGAGGCATATGCATGAATTTCTTATTAAGTTTAAGTGGCCCCGTTTTGTATATTATTATTTTAGTGGCAAAAACTATTGAGGTGTCAATTGCTACTATTCGTTTAGTATATGTCAACAAAGGAGAACGGATAAAAGGTGCCATTCTTGGCTTTGTTGAGATAATGATTTGGCTACTGGTAGTAAGTTCTGTTCTAAATAATATTGCTGATGATCCCTTTAAAATATTTGCATATGCAGCCGGTTTTTCGTTAGGTAATTTTCTAGGCGTTTCTATTGAGGCTAAAATTGCAGTTGCCTTTCTTCTATTCAAGTTATTGTAAATGAAGAAGATGGAGATGCTCTGGCCAATATACTCCGCCTTAATGAATATGGAGTAACACTAATTGAAGGAAAGGGTAAAGATGATAGTAAAAAGGATCTTTTATTTGTTCAACTAAAAAGAAAGAAAATCCCTGCTGCTATCAAACTTATAAAAGAAACTGATCCAAATGCCTATATAAGTGTTAATGATATCAAATCCACTGTCGGTGGGTTTATTAAGAAGTAATATTAACAGGAGCTATTTCATAATAAGAAATGAGGCTTTCGCATAACATTACAATGGCATGTATCTATGCCCCTGTTACTTATGCGACAGCCTCATATTGATTTTCAAATGGCTTCATTTGCTTTCTATATTCTATAAAACCCATATTCTAAATGCAGTTGTTTGAGCTGGTATGCTTAATGTCATAAAATCTGCATGTTGTACTCTAACCATTAGTCCTGGTCTTAAATCTCCAAGCCCTATCCTATTCCCACTTCTATCAAATATCTCAGTCATATTACTCACTACAAAACGGATTTGGTTCATAATATCATGGGGATCACCAGTATAAATAAAATTGTTATTAGTATCTACTTCTATAATTCTATCCTGAACTACATTAGAAAAGTGGGAACCTGGTAATGCATTCACCTGCTCTCTCACCACAGTTATCATAAAAGCTCTTGATTGTGGCGGTATACTTCTTGTCATTGCAGCTGAAAAACTTACGTCCACAATATCGCCTATCCTTAAATCCTTAGAAGTAATGCTTCTTCCCTGATTATTTCTTATGAATGTGCTATCATCAACAACTAACCTAACTTGAGTCATATTAACCATATCAAATTCATCTAATACTCCGTGTGAGATTGTAACATAACTCACACTATTATCATGGAATATCTCCTCTACTATAGCATCCTGTACATTAATCACCCAATCATTTATTCCATACATCTCTTTCATATTGCCATTTATATAATAATCCATTTATAACCCCTTATAAAGAAAACATATTTATTATAATATATTCTTCTAAATATTAGTTGTTATTACCTAAAGCTTATCTCATAACCTTACTTTCATATTTTTTTAACTCTTCAATATATCTTTTACCTAGTCTACTTAGAGGCATCTTCTTTTTCTTTATATATCCAATGGTCATTGTATCAGTTGTGTTTAGAGGGATAGAGGCATATCCGTCACCATTAAGTTCTTCACATATAATCCCTGAACATAGTGTATAAGCATTTAATCCCACCATCAAATTAAGAAGTGTTGCCCTATCATTTGCCTTTATAATTTGCTTGTAATCGTAAGTTGAAAAAACCTCCTCTGCAAAATAAAAGGAATTATAATTGCCTTGGTCAAAAGAAAGGCATGGATAATCTCTTAAGTCATCAAAACCAATTATATCTTTATCTGCTAGAGGATTAGTCTTAGCAAGATATACATAAATACCACAATCAAATAATTCTATAAATTCTATTTGATTTTCACGGAAAACCTTTTTCAGTGCCTTTTGGTTGAAGTCATTTATATATAACACTCCTATTTCACTCTTTTGTTTTTTAACATTTTCAATTACTTCAAATGTCTTTGTTTCATGGACAGCAAACTCATAATCATCCATGCCATAATCCTTGGCCACATTCATAAATGCTTCAACAGCGAAAGTGTAGTGCTGCATAGATACACTGAATTTCTTCTTAAGACCTTTCTTTTCTATATATCTATCTTCAACTAAGCTATATACATCAAGCATTTGCCTTGCATAAGCTAAGAACTCTTCTCCTTCAGGGGTTATTACAACCCCTTTATTAGAACGCAAAAAAAGCTCAGTTCCAATTTCCTCTTCTAGTTCCTTAATGGCACTAGATAAGCTTGGTTGAGTAATAAATAGCTCTTCTGCCGCCTTATTTATTGATTTATTATTTGCTACAGATATGGCATAACGTAATTGCTGCAGTGTCATATAATTTCTCCTAAATATTAATTTTTTATATACCTAGACCTAATCATAAAAGAAAAATGAAATCTATGATATTCTTCCTTATAATTTTAATTTTATAAAAAATCCATTGATAAATTATGAATATATATCAGTCTTGTATACAATTTTAATAAGTTCATTATAGGTAGAATCTATAGCCAGGTCAAGTTTATAAGTATTAACACTTTTTTATTAGCAGAGATATAATTCTATCAAACAAATAAATATAGAACTATATTAGGTTTATAAATATAAGGAGGAAATAAAATGAGTAAAAAAACTAGATCAGAAAGAAATTTTAGATTTGAAACCTTACAATTACATGTAGGTCAGGAAACACCAGATCCCACTACAGATGCTAGGGTTGTTCCAATATATCAGACAACATCATATGTATTTAGGGACTGCGACCATGCGGCAGCAAGATTCTCACTTTCAGATTCTGGTAATATCTATAGCAGACTTACCAACCCAACTGAAAGTGTATTTGAAGAAAGAATGGCTACACTGGAAGGTGGCGTAGCTGCACTGGCTGTTGCATCAGGTTCTGCGGCAATTACTTATTCAATATTAAACATTGCACACCAAGGAGACCATGTGGTAGCAGCTAAAAATATCTATGGTGGAACATTTAACTTACTTAACCATACCGCAAAAGAATTTGGTATCCAGACAACATTTGTAGATCCCTTTAATTATGAAGAAGTTAAGAGTGCTATCAAGGACAATACCAAGTTGCTGTTCGTTGAAAGCCTTGGCAATCCTAATTCAGAGGTTGTAGATATTGAAAAGTTAGCAAGCATTGCCCATTCACACAAAATACCTTTAATCGTAGATAGCACATTTTCCACACCCTACCTTCTGCGACCTATTGATTATGGAGCTGATATAGTTGTTCATTCTGCAACTAAATTTATCGGAGGTCACGGAACTAGTATTGGAGGTATTATTGTAGATGGAGGAAAATTTGACTGGGAAGCTTCCGGCAAATTCCCTGATCTTGTTGAACCAAACCTAAGCTATCACGGAGTTAGCTTCACAAAGGATGTGGGTGCAGCTGCTTTTGTTACTAAAATTCGTGCACTTTTACTTCGTGATACTGGTGCTACTTTATCACCCTTTCATGCTTTCTTATTCCTACAAGGACTAGAAACTCTATCACTTAGAGTAGAACGTCATGTTGAGAATGCATTAAAAGTTGTAGATTATCTGAAAAATCACCCACAAGTTGAAAAGGTTCATCACCCATCAGTATCTGAAGATGCCCTACAGCAAGAACTTTACAATAAGTATTACCCCTATGGCGGTGGTTCAATATTCACATTCGAAATAAAAGGTGACGAACAAAAAGCCAAGGATTTTATAGATGAACTAGAGTTGTTCTCACTTCTTGCAAATGTTGCAGATGTTAAATCCTTAGTGATCCATCCTGCTTCAACCACGCATTCACAAATGACGGAAGAAGAACTTATTAACTCTGGTATAAGAAAAAATACAATCCGATTGTCAATTGGTACTGAGAATATAGATGATATAATTGAAGATCTGGATGAGGCTTTTAAGGCTGTGAAATAATGAAATTCTATATCAAAAAGGCCCTAAAATCCCGTATACCACATATGTGCCATGGTTACAGGCTTTTAAAGCCTTTTATATATTCATTATAAAATTATGCTAAATAAGCCTTACTGACCCATCTGCTTTGCGAAGTTTTGAAGTTT
>JAAYRE010000215.1 GCA_012518935.1 Clostridiales bacterium | reverse complement strand
CCTTTATACATTTGGCTTGGGTAGGATCTTCTGGTCCAAAGCGGACAGACTATAATCTTCAAATTAATAATGCCTTATGGACAGTCCAGTGTATGGAAGTTGCCAAAGCCCTTGGTTGTGCTAGATTCGTATGTGCAGGCAGTATTATGGAAAAGGAAGTAATGGCCATAATTAATCAGCAAGGTATCAGACCCGCCATGGGCTATATATATGGATTGGGAAAATTAGTCGCCCATAGCTTATGCAAATCCTTAGCATCACAGCTTGAAATTGATTTGGTTTGGGCTGTAATTACTAATGCATACGGTGTCGGTGAGCTTTCGCCTAGATTTATTAATACAACCTTGCGAAAAATTATTAACAAGGAGTCTTTGAATTTCACCGAAGCAAGTCAAAATTATGACTTTGTATACATTACTGATGTGGCAGAGGCTTTTTACTCAATCTCAAAAAAAGGAATGCCATATTGTGAGTATCTAATCGGAAGCTCAAATCCTAGACCCTTAAAGAATTTTATAAATGAACTGGCCAAATCAGTATCTTACGATAAAGAATTGACCTTTGGAAGTATTCCTTATAATGGGGTTAATTTACCTCTATCCACTTACGATACGAGTAAAACGGAGAAGGATACTGGATTTAAGGCTAAGGTATCATTTGTTGAAGGGGTGTGCAAAACTATGGAATGGTTAAAGGAGATTGCTGTATGAATATAAAGATATTAGTGGCAACTCATAAACAATACATAATGCCTGATGATAATGATATGTATATACCTGTTCAAGTAGGATGTGACGAAGTGTCTGAAAGATTTGGTTATCAACAGGACAATGAAGGAGATAACATATCATATAAGCACCGCTTTTACTCAGATTTATCTTCTTTATATTGGGGCTGGAAGAATCTTGATGTGGATTACCTAGGAACCTGTCATTATAGAAGATATTTTGTTTCTAATAAGGCAAAAAAGACTAAGGATCCCTTCTTTAAATATATCTTATCTAAGGAAGAAGCTGAGGAACTGTTACTAAAGTGTCCTGTTATAGTTGCAAAAAAAAGAAGATATTATATAGAAACCATTGCTTCTCATTATTCACATACCCATAATGGAAAGGATTTGGAGACTGCATGGGAAGTTGTTAGAGATATTTATCCGGAGTATTTGGAGAACTTTGAGAAGGTTTTGAATCGTACTTGGGCTCATATGTTTAATACATTCATTATGCGAAAGAAAGAGTTAGATGCCTATTGTGAATGGATGTTTACTATATTGTTTGAGTTAGAAAAAAGGATAGATAGCAGCAACTATGATGAATATGAATCAAGAGTTTGCGGTTATATAGCAGAGTTTTTGCTGGATACTTGGCTTGAGAAGAATAATATAGCTTATCAGGAAGTTAAGCTAAAATTCATGGAACGAAGAAGTTTAGTGAAAAAATACTTAAATTTTTTGAAAAATAAATTCATGAAAAATCAAAGGGTCTTTCCCTATGAATTTAAAGGAGATTACGATGGAACCTATTAGAATATTACATGTAGTTCCTAATATGCATAGAGCAGGGCTTGAGACATTTATAATGAATGTATATAGGAACATAGATAGAGAAAAAATACAGTTTGATTTTATTGTTCATTACAAACAGAGATTTGATTACGATGATGAAATCGAAGCATTAGGAGGTAAGATATATAGATTCTCTGTAAGAGAAGATAATGATTTTATCAAATATATAAGGCAGTTGAATGCTTTTTTCAGAAGGCATAGAGAATATTCAATTCTCCATGGTCATATGGAAAGCTTTGGATTTATATATAGTAAAATTGCTTCAAGATATGGTGTAAAAGTGATAATTGCCCATAGTCATACAGCTTTTGTTATTCCTACATTAAAGGGATTAACAAAATATTTTATGAATAAACCTTGGAAGTACTATGCAACAGAGCTATTTGCATGCTCGGATAAAGCGGGGCGATTTATGTTCCCAAGAAGAAGGTTTTCAATAATTAAAAACGGTATTGACTGTAAACAATATGCCTATAATGAGGGCATTAGAAAAGAATATAGAAGCAAATTTAATATCAATAACAAGACTGTTATTGGCCATGTGGGAAGATTCAATACAGAGAAGAATCATAAGTTTATTGTAGACATTTTTAAAGAATATAAAAAAATAGATAATAATTCTGTACTGGTTCTTGTCGGGGAAGGTAGTCTTTTAGAAAATACTAAGGCAAAAGTGAAGCAACTGCAACTAGAAGATAGTGTATATTTTCTAGGAGTTAGAAGTGATATGGCTAATATCTATCAGATGTTTGACATATTCATCTTACCATCATTATTTGAAGGCCTGCCCATAGTTGGTATAGAGGCACAGGCTGCTGGCTTACCCTTATTGGTATCAGGTGAAGTAACTAGTGAGCTTTGTATAACTGATTTAGTTCATAAGTACTCATTAGAAGCATCTGCCAGGCAGTGGGCCAAGGAAATTCAGCATATACTTGGTATATCAAACAGACAGGTGACTACAAAAACTCTAATAGATGCTGGATATGATATTAAAGAAACAGCAAGCCTGCTACAAAACTATTACATTAATAAAGCTAATTATAGGGTTCCTCAGCAGATAGGTAAAAGTATGAAAAAACAGGAGGAGTTTTAGTTGATACAAAACTTTGAATTTATAGAAACAATGTTTAGTGGTGCATACATAATAAAACCCTTTTGTTCATGGGACAACCGAGGTTTTCTTATAAAAGATTATAATATCAATATATATAATAAAAATGATATTGAACACCAACTAAATGAAGTGTTCTACACAGTATCTAAAAAAGGTGTTATTAGGGCCATGCATTGTCAGATTATTAAACAACAAGCAAAGTTGATTAGGTGTATAAAAGGACATATTTATGATGTTATCGTTGACCTTAGAAGAGAATCCCCTACCTATGGTAAGTGGCAGGGATTTGATTTATCAGATGTCAACAATAATTGCCTATATATACCGGGGGATTTTGCTCATGGCTATTTGGTTTTAGAGGATTCAATAGTGAGCTATAAATGCAATGAAGTATTCTATGGGGAATATGATACTGGTTTCCTATGGAATGATGAAGAAGTAGACATAAAATGGCCTTTGGATAAGATCGGTGGCCCTGAAAATATAATTATTTCTGAGAAGGATATGGGGCTAAAGGGGTTTAAAGAGTTTGAAACTTTAATATAAATTTATTAGAAAAGGAATTAATATGAATCGTACAGCTAATTCAATTCGTAATACAAAATATGCAATAATTGGACAAACCATAGGAATATTCATTAGTTTTATATCAAGGCTGATATTTGTAAAGGTATTAGGGATAGATTATCTAGGGATTAATGGTTTGTTTTCTAATATATTATATATGCTTACTTTCGCTGAATTGGGGATAGGAACTGCTTTGGTGTATAGTCTGTATAAACCTTTAGCAGATATGGATATTCCTAAAATTAAGGCATTAATGAAACTATTAAAAAAAGCATATATAACCATTGGCATTATTATATTCATATCCGGTATATTGCTAATTCCTTTTTTATCTATGATTGTAAAAGATCCATCAAATATTTCGAATTTAAAAACAATATATTTATTATTTGTAGCAAATACATCTTTAACATATTTTGTATCATATAAACGTTCTTTAATAATTGCTGACCAAAAGCGATATATTGCAACGTCATATCGATATTGTTTTTTTACAATCCTAAACATTTTTCAGATAATCACACTAATGATTACACGGAGCTATAATCTTTTTTTAGTATTACAAATATTATTTACATATCTAGAAAATTTTTTTTTGGGAAAGAAAATAGATAAGATATATCCATATTTAAAGCTGAATGATACTAACGCATTAGATTTTAAAACAAAGAGTATTATTAAAAAAAATATAAAGGCTATAACATTTCATAAAATAGGAGAAATTTTTACTAGTAATACTGATAATATATTGATTTCCAGATATATTGGATTAAATATAGTAGGTATTTATTCAAATTACTTGCTAATTATAAATGCATTAAATACTGTCTTTGGATCGCTTTTTCAAGCTGTAGTAGCAAGTATAGGAAATCTAGGTGCTAATGATGATAATAAAAAAATGGAATTTATATATAGAGTTATTAGCCTAATTAATTTTTGG
>JAAYRE010000214.1 GCA_012518935.1 Clostridiales bacterium | reverse complement strand
TTAGAGAAATTGCAAAGCTTAGGTTAGATAATCCAGACGCATCCTTAAAAGAACTAGGTACTACGTTGTTACCGCCAATCGGTAAATCCGGTGTTAATCATAGATTAAGAAAGTTAAGTATGATTGCTGAGCATTATCGGGAGCATAAGGAGGAGAACATTAATGATAAAGAAGGAAATGACAATTAAGATTCCTAACGGCCTAGAAGCCAGACCAGTTGCCTTGCTGGTTCAAGTAGCAAGCCAGTATGAGTGCAGCATATATGTAGAAAGTGAAGAGAAGAAGGTAAATGCAAAAAGCATTATGGGTATGATGAGTTTGGGGCTTGCATCTGGTGAGAAGATCTTTGTATCTGCAGATGGACCAGATGAAGAAGCTGCGATAGAGAATATTGAGAAATATTTAAGCAGTAAATAGTACAGAAGTAAAGGAGCTTATCGCAAAGAGAATTATCTTATGGGGGATTCTTTGAATAGCTCTTTTTTCTTTATACTAATTAAATATAAATATAAAACAAATTTAAAGATATTACTAATAATATATGATATAATATTAGTGACAAGACTGTGCAAAATAATTGATTTTATATCTATTTATCATATTTGCAGAAAGGCTTGTAATAATACTTAATATATGATATTTTCACAATTATCATACTTAAGCTTTTGAGAGGTGTTATATGACAGATAAAAGAGGGACAAGAAAAAGACGAAGGAATTCTAAAAGACTTGTAATTATATTATTATTTGAACTAATTTTACTTGCTTTACTAGCTGGTTCATATTTTCTTATTTACAAGGGTAAAAATGATACTAATACTCCAAAACATAATAATGATAATTCACAAGGCAATAATAACGAGGATAATAATGACAATAATGACATAGATAATACTGTTGATGATCAGCTGACAGATGAGGAGCGGGAAGCTCTAAAAGAACAGGAAAGACTTCAGGCAGAGATTAAAGAGAGAGAAGACTTGGTTGAAGAAGCAAAGAGGCTTACTCTTAGCTATGATTATGACGGTGCAATAGAGCTTATTAAGAGCTATAAGGGTAATGAAGGGGGATATGAAATCTATCCCACTTTAGTTAAGGCCATAGAAGATCTGGAAGAAGCTAAAAGTTCACTAGTCTTATATGGAGGTTCTTATACCTCAGTTACCCAATTTAACCATGTGTTCTTCCATTCACTAATTGCTGATAATAGCCTGGCCTTTGATGGTGACTATGACTCTAAAGGTTATAATATGTATATGACCACCACTTCAGAATTTAGGAATATGATGCAGTCCATGTATGAGGATGGATATGTGCTTGTTAGTGTACATGATCTGGCTAAGCAGGTTGAGGATGAGAATGGTAAATTAAAATTTGTTCCCGGTGAGATATATCTTCCTCCCGGCAAAAAGCCCTTTGTACTATCCCAAGATGATGTTAATTATTACGACTATATGGATGGGGATGGATTTGCTTCTAGGATTGTTATTGGAGAGGATGGCAAGCCCACCTGTGAAATGATATTGAAAGATGGCAGTGTTGTACAGGGTGATTTTGATATAATTCCTATACTTGATGCATTTGTTGAGGAACATCCAGACTTCTCCTATAAAGGAGCTAAAGGAATTCTAGCCCTTACAGGCTACGAAGGTTCTCTTGGATATCGGACTGATGATCCCACATCACCTACCTATGAGCAAGATAAAGAAACAGTTAAGAAAGTAGCAGAGGTCCTAAAAGCAAATGGTTGGGAATTTGCTTCCCATAGCTATAACCATAGGGATATGAGGGAGAAGTCCTTTGAATTTATAAAAAAAGATACAGAGCGTTGGCTTGATGAGGTTGGTTCCTTAGTAGGTCCTACAGATATATTAATATTCCCCTATGGTGTGGATATAGAAACCACCATGGGTCATTATGCCAGTGACAAATATCATTACCTAAAAGAGAAGGGTTTTAATTATTTCCATGGAGTTGATTCAAAACCCTGGATGCACTTAAAAGATGATTATGTTAGAATGACAAGACGTCCCCTTGATGGGCAAGCAATGCTAGAGTTTCCGGAAAGATTAGCTGATTTATTTAATCTTAATGAAATTATTGATCCGGAAAGACCGGCAAAAAACTGGTAAGCTATATTTAGCTTGATTGATAAGTATTTAGAATAACGAGACAGGAATCCCAACACAAGACTGGGATTCCTTCGTTTATGAATAGGCATGTTCCTATAATTCCAGAAAGTTGGTTTAGGTGCCAAGGAAGGAGGAGTTATAATGAGTTTTACCCATTTACATTTACATACTGAATACAGTCTATTGGATGGTTCAGGTAAGATTATGGAGTTAGTGCTTAGGGCTAAGGAGCTTGGTATGGATGCACTTTCAATAACTGACCACGGTGTAATGTACGGGGTCATTGACTTTTATAAGGCCTGCCTTTCTCAGGATATTAAGCCAATACTGGGCTGTGAGGTCTATGTGGCTCCGAATTCCAGGTTTGATAGAGAGCCCGGAGCATCAGAAGAGCGTTATTATCATCTGGTTCTTCTGGCTGAGAATAATGAGGGATATAAGAACCTTATGAAGATTGTTTCACGGGGCTTTTTAGAGGGTTTTTATTATAAGCCCAGAATTGACAAGGAAGTTTTGGCTGAGCATAGCCAAGGGGTTATAGCCTTAAGTGCCTGCCTTGGTGGTGAAGTGGCAATGAATCTTCGAAGGGGCTTTTATGAAGAGGCTAAGGAAGCGGCTCTTAGTTATCGCTGTATTTTTGGCGAGGATAACTTCTTTTTGGAACTTCAAGATCATGGAATCCCTGAGCAAAGAAGTGTGAATCAGGGACTTATTCGTATGGCTCAGGAAACCGGGATTAAATTAGTAGCTACTAATGATGTTCACTATACATACGCAGAGGATGCCCAGTCCCATGATGTCTTACTCTGTATACAAACCCAGAAAAAGGTAAGCGATGAAAATCGCATGCGATATGAGGGGGGACAGTATTATTTAAAATCAGCAGAGGAAATGTTAAGTATTTTTCCATATGCTAAGGAAGCAGTGGAAAATACCAACAAGATAGCAAATCGCTGTAATGTAACAATTACTTTTGGAGAATATAAGTTGCCAGTTTATCCTGTGCCTGCCCCCTATACAGCCTTTGAATACCTTAATATGCTATGTCGTGAGGGTATGAAGGAGAGATATGGCCAGGTAACTAAAAACCTTTGGGATCGTCTGGATTATGAATTAAAAACCATAGATAATATGGGATTTGTGGATTATTTTCTAATTGTATGGGATTTTATTAAATATGCAAGGGATAATAATATTATGGTAGGACCGGGAAGAGGAAGTGCTGCTGGATCCATTGTTTCATATTCTCTAAAAATAACTGATATTGATCCCATAAAATATAACTTACTTTTTGAGCGTTTTCTTAATCCGGAGCGAGTGACTATGCCTGATATAGATATTGACTTTTGTTATGAGAGAAGGCAGGAAGTAATTGATTATGTCACTGAAAAATACGGCAAAGACCAGGTGGCTCAGATTAGTACATTTGGAACCATGGCAGCCCGTGCAGTAATTCGTGATGTGGGTAGGGCACTTGATATGCCATATTCACAGGTGGATACTGTGGCTAAGATGATTCCAAGTGAGATAGGTATAACTATAGAGAAGGCCTTAAAGATTAATCCTGATCTTAACAAGCTTTACGAGGGAGACCAAGATGTAAAAATACTTATTGATATGTCAAAAAAACTAGAGGGTCTTCCAAGGCATTCCTCCATGCATGCAGCAGGAGTTGTAATCAGTAAGGACAGTCTAGTTGAGTATGTTCCCCTATCTCGTTCTTCTGATGATTCCATTACGACTCAGTTTACCATGGTCACCTTAGAGGAACTGGGTTTATTAAAAATGGACTTCTTAGGACTTCGAACCCTAACTGTTATCCAGAATGCAGTAGAATTAGTTAATAAAAATAAAGACTCTGGGGATAAACTAAACATAAACAAGATAGATTATAACGATATTAGGGTATATGATTTGATTTCCTCTGCTAAAACTGAAGGCATATTTCAACTAGAAAGCAGTGGTATGAAGAGCTTTATGAAAGAGTTGAAGCCTCGGAATTTGGAGGATGTTATAGCAGGAATTGCTTTGTATAGGCCGGGTCCCATGGATTTTATACCAAAGTATATTAAGGGGAAGAATGACTCAGGATATATCAGTTATGAATGTCCCCAATTAGAGCATATTCTAGCACCTACTTATGGCTGTATTGTTTATCAGGAACAGGTTATGCAGATAGTTAGGGATTTGGCAGGCTACAGCTATGGCCGAAGCGACTTAGTACGCAGAGCCATGTCCAAGAAGATAGAAGAAGTAATGTTAAAGGAAAGACAGACCTTCCTTTATGGAAATGAAGCTGAAAATATTCCGGGATGCATTAAAAACGGTATACCAGAAGATGTTGCAAATCATATATTCGATGAAATGTTGGATTTTGCAAAGTATGCTTTTAATAAATCCCATGCAGCCGCTTATGCGGTTATTGCATATCAGACTGCCTATTTAAAATCCTATTATCCAGTGGAGTTTATGGCAGCATTAATGACATCGGTAATTGATAATCCAGGCAAGGTATCTCAATATATCTACAACTGTAGGCAGATGAATATTGACATCCTGCCTCCTGACATTAATGAGGGAGACAGTGTCTTTACAGTTCATAAGGGAGCCATACGATATGCACTTTCTGCTATAAAAGGCATCGGTAGACCAGTAATTGAAAGCTTAGTAGCCCAAAGAGAAAAGAATGGTCCCTTTACTAGTCTTAAGGATTTCGTAAGCCGTCTTTCCGGCAAGGAAGTCAATAAGAGAACCATAGAAAGTTTTATTAAAGCAGGAGCATTTAGTAATATTCATAATAATAGAAGACAATTAATGATGAGCTATGTTCAGATACTTGATAGGATTGCTGATGAAAAGAAGAAGAATATAACAGGACAGATGAATCTATTTGATTTTGCTGGTGAAGATGATAGGAAAGAATACGAAGTGGATTTTCCTGATGTTGCCGAATATAGTAAAGAAGAGATTCTAGCTTTTGAAAAAGAAGTATTAGGCATATATGTTAGTGGCCATCCTTTAGATGATTATAAAGAAAAGATAGAAAAAAATATTACATCATATTCATATGATTATATCATTGATGAAGAAACAAATAAACCCAAGGTAGAGGATGGTAGCCTGCAAATTATAGGGGGAATGATAACCTCAAAGACCATTAAGACTACAAGAACCAACAGTATTATGGCTTTTATTACCCTGGAGGATATGTTTGGAACAATAGAAATCATTATATTCCCTAAGGATTTTGATAAATATAAACATATGCTTGATACGGATGCAAAGATATTTATTCGTGGAAGAGTAACTATGGAAGAGGATAAGGATGCTAAACTAATCTGCCAAGAGATCATCCCTTTTGATGCAGTACCAAGGGAATTGTGGATTAGGTTTAGTGATTTAGAGGCATATCAGAAATCAGAAGAAGAATTATTGGCTTTGTTGGAAGGATTTGATGGTAATGACTCAGTTGTGATATACTGTGAAAAAGATAAAGCAATGAAACGATTACCCAAAAGCAGAAATGTTAAGACAAACCATGATTTAATATCAAGACTTAAAGAAATGTATACAGAGAAAAATATCGGTATTGTCGAAAAGAGTCTTGATTCAAGATAAAAAATGATTTAAAATACAAATTATTTGCATATGACTGGAGGTCCATAATGGAAAATCAAATTAAAACAATAGGTGTGCTTACCAGTGGTGGAGACGCACCTGGTATGAATGCTGCAATACGTGCTGTTGTTAGAACTTCATTATTAGCAGGAGTTAAGGTTAAAGGAATCCGTAGAGGATATATGGGATTATTAGAAGAAGACATTTTTGACATGAAGTCAAAAAGTGTCTCTGATATTATACAAAAGGGCGGAACTATTTTATATACAGCCAGATGCCCTGAATTTGTCATACCTGATCATCAGGATAGAGCCGCAGAAATATGTAAAAAACATGGAATAGACGGACTGGTTGTCATAGGTGGTGACGGTTCTTTTCGTGGAGCTGCAGCCCTGGCAAAGCGGGGTATCAATACTGTTGGTGTTCCAGGTACAATTGACCTTGATATAAACTGTACTGATTATACAATAGGCTTTGATACTGCTGTCAATACTGCAGTTGAGACTATAGACAGAGTTAGAGATACTTCTACTTCCCATGAAAGATGTAGTATTATAGAGGTTATGGGAAGACATGCAGGACACATTGCCTTATGGTGTGGTATTGCCAATGGGGCTGAGGAAATCCTTATAGCTGAGCGTTATGATTATGATGAAGTAAAGATTATACAGAAAATAAACCGTAGAAGAGAAATCGGCAAAAAGCATTATATTATTATTAATGCTGAGGGTGTAGGTGAATCTGAAAATATGGCTAAACGAATTGAAGCCACAACAGGAATGGAAACTAGAGCAACAATTATTGGCCATGCCCAAAGGGGAGGTAGCCCAACCGCCAGAGATCGTGTCTATGGCTCAGTAATGGGTGCAAGAGCAGTGGATTTATTACTAGCAGGTGCTACTAATCGTGTTGTTGCTTATAAAGACAGTCAATTTGTTGATTTTGATATTGAAGAAGCCTTAGCTATGACTAAGGATATTGACCAATATATGTATGACCTTTCGAAACGACTTTCTAAGTAGTTGTTTATAGGTCAATTAGACAGGAGTAATACAATGAGTAAAAAGACGAAGAAATTTTTGTCATATTATAAGCCATATATGGGCTTGTTTGCTGCGGATATGTTCTTTGCCTTTCTCGCATCTGCTATTTCCTTGGTATATCCAATGATTGTTAGGTATATTACCAACAACGTGCTGGTTAATAATAGTATTTCTGAATCGGCACCAATAATTATTAAATTATTAATTGCCATGATAGGGCTTGCTCTTCTAGAGTATATGAGTACCTACTTCACAGCATATAAGGGACATATGATGGGTGCAAAGATGGAATATGATATGAGAAATGATATCTTTGAACACTATCAAAAGTTGTCATTTGCCTTTTATGATAATCAAAAGGTTGGACAATTAATGACAAGAATCACAAACGACTTATTTGATGTTACAGAACTTTGTCACCATGGACCAGAGGATATTATAATATCCATAATTAAATTTGTAGGTGCATTTTTCATATTAATACATATCAATGTGCCCTTGACATTAATAGTATTTGCCTTTATCCCAATTATGTTTATATTTGCCTTGTTTATGCGTAAAAGAATGCGGAATGCATTTAAGAAAAATAGGGAAAGCATTGCAGATATAAATGCTCAGATTGAAGACAACTTATCCGGAATTAGGGTAGTGAAATCATTTGCCAATGAATCTGTTGAAATGGATAAGTTTGCCTTAGGAAATCAGAAATTCGTGGAAAGCAAAAGAAATAGCTATAAGGCCATGGGAGCATTCCATTCTGGCCTTACCCTATTTTCAGCATTAATAAATGTTGCTGTTATAGGTGGAGGCGGGCTCTTTATTGCTTATGATATAATCAATGTCGGTGATTTGCTAACATTTCTGTTGTATGTTAATACTTTGATAGAACCCGTAAGGAAACTGATTAATTTTACTGAGCAGTATCAGAATGGTATGTCTGGTTTTAACCGTTTTTATGAAATCTTAAAAATTGAGCCTGATATAGTAGATAGACCAGAAGCAGTTGCCATAGAAGATGTAAAAGGTGTAATAGAGTTTAAGAATGTATCCTTTAAGTATAATGATGCTAAGGAAGAGGTATTTCGTAATATCGATTTAGAGGTAGAAGCAGGAGAATATGTAGCACTGGTTGGTTCATCCGGTGTAGGAAAAACTACCATGTGTAGCTTAATACCAAGGTTTTATGAAGTATCAGAGGGCTCTATTACAGTTGATGGTATAGATATCAGAGATATCAAACTAAGGTCCCTTCGTAGTAACATTGGAATTGTGCAACAGGATGTATATCTATTTGCAGGAACAGTACTTGATAATATAAGCTATGGAAAACCTGATGCAACAAAAGAGGATATAATACGGGCAGCTAAGAATGCCAATGCCCATGACTTTATTATGGAATTACCCGATGGTTACTATACCGACATTGGACAAAGGGGTGTCAAGTTATCAGGAGGGCAAAAGCAAAGACTTAGTATAGCCAGAGTATTTCTAAAGAATCCTCCCATACTTGTCTTTGATGAAGCCACTTCATCCCTGGATAATGAAAGTGAAAAGGTGGTTCAAGAATCCTTAGAAAGGCTTGCCAAAGATAGAACAACCTTTGTTATAGCCCACAGACTTTCTACAATTAAGAATGCGAAAAGAATTTTGGTACTTACTGAGGAAGGTATAACTGAATCAGGAACCCATGATGAGTTATTAGCTAAGAATGGGGTATATGCGGGACTTTATCGACTTTCATACAGTAAGCAAGAATAAACACAACAAATATGGGACTGCTTTATAGGTAAGGAGGGTATTGGTATTACCATAAATGCACCCTTATAAGAACACCTGCTTGATTTGATTGCCTTAATCGGACTGAAGTCCGCTTACGTCAATCAAATCAAGCAGGATTTTATCTTTATTTTGTTTGGAACTTAAATGGTTGCAAAAGCGTCTAATATGCAGATAGGAAAGAAGTCTCTTGCATCCAAATTGCCATTTACATCATTTAAAAGTACATGTATACTATAACTATCTTATGGATAATGATAGATAAGTATATAGGTATAGTATAGGGGGATATAAGGATGCAAAAAGATATACAAAATGATATCTTAAGCGATTCTCCTGCATATGAGATAGAAGCATTGATTGAAGAATATGGCAATGATGTGCTTCGAACGGCATATATGTATGTCAAGGATGTCCATACAGCAGAAGATATATTTCAGGAAGTTTTTATTAAAGTGGATAAGAACCTCACTAATTTTCGGGGAAATTCAAGTATCAAGACTTGGATTATTAGAATTACCATTAATGCTTGTAAGGATTATTTAAAAAGTGCTTATAAGAGAAGGGTTATTCCCATGGAAGAATATCAGGAGGATGCCATAGTAAGCCAATCTGATTATGATGAGGTTGAGAATCAAGACACCAGTGATTTGATTAAGAAATCAATTCTTTCCTTACCTACAAAATATAGAGACATAGTGCTATGTGTTTATTTCCAAGAGATGACCATTTTGGAAGCTGCTAACACACTTAAAATTCCAGAAGGAACCGCTAAAAGCAGACTTTCAAGAGCTAGGGAAAAACTAAAAGATATGTTGGAAGGGAGGATATCAGATGAGTTTTGATGATAGGCAAGAAAAATATATAGATATAGAAGATATAGATATAAAATCACATCTGAACACTTCCTTAGAGGCGGAAGGAATTAGTGTATCGGAAGATCTGATCAAAAGAACATTAGAAGCCATAAACAAGCAAAAGGATAAAGAGCGTGGTGTTGAAAAATCCTTTGTATTTCCATTAAGACAAGTACGGACCTTGGTTGCAGTTGCTGCAGCATTTTTAGTATTAGTGGTTGGTTTTAAGGCCATTGGAATCTTAGGACCAGGTGGTGTAAAATCTGACAATATTATGGAAGATGATAAGAGTTATGATATGGATGGCGGGGCTGTTAATAATAAGGAGTCTGAAAGTAAGAATGATATCTTTGTCTATGATATGGCTGAGGATTCTGCTGAATTAATCATGGGATCAGATGCTGATCAAGTAGATGAGGAATTAGATGATAATAGACAAGAACTAGCTAACAATAAAATGTTTACTGCTCAGAATTATGGCCTTACATTTACTGAAATGTCATTAATAAGTCCGGATAATGTGAAATCAATTTCTATTTCATCCGCAGATAATAATGAAACAATGGTGATTACTGAACAGGAACAGATTAAGTTATTTTATTCTATAATGGATAGTTATTCTTACCAACAAAGTGCTGAGCAAGATGCTAATATTCAGTTAGTAATTGATATTATTGGAGATGATATAGATAGTCAGATTATAATTAGCCAATCTGCAATATTTGTTGGTCATACCAGCAAAGATACGGCTTCTCATAGTATATTCAGTGTTTCAGGACAAAGTGAACTTATAGAGGACATAAGGGAATTGATGAATGAATAAATAACAAGTGGCTGTTTCTAAGCATAAAGGGGCATGCTTATATTTCCTTACACACTGATTAGGAGAACATAAGCATGCCCTTAATAAGCTTATAATACATATACTAAAAAGTAATCTTTAAATTAGATTTGGGAATCATCACCTGGACTTTCCTGGTCATCACCAGAGGCTTCATCATCAGAAGATGTTGGATCAATGGGGATTGACACATACTCTCTTGACTCGTTTGATTCCTCAAGGTCTTGCTTAGTATAGATGTCATCAAAGTCATCATCATAATCTTCATCAAAATCGTCAAAATCATCGGTGAAATCTTTCTTTATAAAATTGTTATAAATGTAATAAGCACCGGCGGCAAGTGTAGCTATAGATAGAGTACCTAATATAAATTTGCCAAATTTTTTCATAATCTCATCATCCTTTCATTTTGTATATAATTATATACTATTATATCATTATAATTCCTATAAGTAAAAAAAGAAAGTAAAACTTATGGCAAATACAGGAATCATGTTATAGCTTTACTTTTGAATACAAATATCTTATTATGAAATTGAATTTAATATTCTAAATTCAACAATATACAACAAAATATAAAACACATAAAAAGGAGAAAAAGAGAATGGAACAAATGCATTTATGGCTTGACATACTGTGTGAAGTATCCATATTGTTGTTTGAGTACGTAGGTGTAATAATCTTAGTTATTGCAGGGATAAGGGGAGTATATAACTCTATTAGGAAAAGTCCATATACCAGACTGAATTTGGCAAAGGGTATGGCCTTAGGTTTGGAATTTAAGATGGGCAGAGAAATACTCCGTACAGTTAAGGTAACAGGATGGGAAGAAATCACCATGGTTGCTGGCATAATAGTCTTAAGAGCAGCCCTTACATTTCTCATCCATTGGGAAATAAAAACCGAAGAGAAAGAGAATGAAGCTCTTGAGAATAAAGGCGAGAAATAATACATTATTTAACTATTAAGAAATTATTAACTTTATAACAAGATTTTGACAATAAGTTACTGCTATGCTACTATATATAGTAGTAAACAGATGAAAACTGCACTTAAGAACATAGGAGGAATGAGGTATGAAGTACAACCTAGGCAAGAAGGTTGCAATAACTTTGGTATTAGCTCTTTTGCTAACTCCTTTGTTATTGCTACAAGGTGAATCTGATGCATATGCAGCCACACCAACCTTCAAAGAGACTAGTATTGAGATTATTGGGGAAGATGAGACTTATCAGTTGGACATTAAAGACAAAGTAGCCGATAGCAAATATAAATGGTCTTCATCAAATACCAAGGTGGCAAGAGTATCAAGTAAAGGCGTGGTGACTTCAGTTGGTAAAGGAACAGCCAATATTAAATGTAAGATAACCTATCCATCAAAGAAGACAAAGACTCTTACCTGTAAGGTTACAGTTGTTATTCCTGCAACCAAGGTTAAGATTAATAATGCTAATGAGATAAATGGTGCACACATTCTTCAATTAGGAGAGACTTATAATTTTAATAGAGATATAACTCCATCCAATTCTTCCGATAAGACCTATTGGTCCATTGGTGGCGGTGATCCAGATTGTATTACTATTACTAATACTTCTAGCGGAATTGTTGAGGCAAGAAAGCCTGGCAAGGTTATCCTAAAAGCAACAGCTGCAAGGACAGCCACAGAAGAGGAAGCATCATTGAGCATAGTAAATGACGCTATTATAATTGAAGTTGTGGGTCCTTCTGCAACGGTAAATACTGCTGAAATCATAGATAGTACAGTAATAGAAGTGTTATTTGACAGTCCCATAGATGCTAGTACCGTAATTGGAGCAAATGGTACTTTAGCAGACAGCATTGCAATATCCCCTAGAACTAATATCAAAGGAGTGTCGGCAGCAGATCCTGGTAGGCTTAGTGCAGAGCTTTCAGCTGATAAGAAGACACTTACCATTACATCTGCCAATAGATTTGATGGGGATTATATGATTAGTTTTACTAGCAAGATAAAGACAACTGATGGTGTTGCAATTGAGGATTATAATAAGCAGTTAAGATATGAAGATAATAAGCCTCCTTTCATAGAAGACTACGAATTAGATGATTCAGGAATGAGTTTTACAATTAAGTTCAATGAAGCAATCGATTTTTCAGGATTAAAGGTGTCTAATGCAGGTGTACTTCATGGTTCATCCTCCACAAAGATAGATCCGATTACAGAAAGCTTTATACTTAATAAGAATAATTATGTAGCTAGTGAAGACAAAAGAAGTCTTTCTATTAACTTATCCAATATAGCATATTCAGATTTCAATAAGGTATTAACTGTTACAATATCAGGCATAAAGGATATGGCTGGCAATCTACCAGCGAATTATACACTGACAGCTTATCTACGTACAGATAATACTCCAAAGCCACAGGCTAGACTTATTAATGTCATAAGGACTGGCTATAATACCTTAACAGCTGATTTTGACCGTTCTATTCAAATGGGTGGTGTCTTATTAGTAACCAATGGCTCTAGTGCAGTTGGAATCGTTGATGAGAAGGATCCAAAGAAGGTTCATTACACCATCACTGAAGCAGATGCACAAAAGACTGGTTTACAGACTGTATCCGTAAGTGGTTGGCGCAGTTATAATGTTGATCCCACTGATACAACATCATATCAACAGCATACAAGAACAGTTAACTTTGATATTGATAGAACCAGTCCAATGCTAATAGATTATGACTTTGACGGGGCAACAGGCATCTTAACACTTACATACAATAAGGAAGTTAATCTGGTTATGAATACAGGTGTATTTAATGCAACCTTAGTAACTGTTAATGATGAAATCATACCAAATAATAATATTAATTATGTGAAGTTGTCTTCAGATAATCCTATGGTTATCAAATTAAAATTAAGCAATATGACACTCTATGGTAATTATACATTTACCTTAAGTAAGTATCTAATTGCAGATAACTTCAAAAACTATAGTATTGATAGAGTTATTACAATAAACAACGTAAGTGGTGTTGACTTAGAGTTACCTGGACCCCATACTGTTAAGCAGTCACCTAATAACCCTAGCCAGATTTATTTGGAATTTGATAACAGGCTAGATGTGGCTTCGGCACAGGATATAAGGAATTATACTATTCCAGGTGTAACGATTATTGATGCTAAAGTTAAAAAGAATACCAACGATAATGGAGCAACAGTGGTACTTACAGTTGCTGAAGGAACTATTGATATAACTATAGAAAGACCTGTTAGGGTACATGGTGTTGGTAGCTATAGTGGAATCTACACACCAATAACATTACATGAGTCAATAGTATTGTTAAAGGATAATAAGAAACCTACCTTTATCCCCCCAGCAATATATGATAAGAGTAAACCCAATGAAATCCGTCTAACCTTTAGTGAAGAAATAACAGGAACAATGAGAGTCAAGGTTACACAGATGGGTGGTACTTTTAATTATGAAATTGCCAATACAATTGTATCAGCATCAGGAAAAGAAGTAATTATTCCATTAAATAATCTACCTGTAAATAATTCTTACTTAAGGATTGATATCCTAGAAAATAAGATTGCAGACTTAAGTGGCAACCAAGTAGAAGCTATGAATTCACAACTTGGTGTAGTTGCACAATACTAATTATTAGGTAGAAGATATAGGTTAATTGCTATAATTTAAATCAAGGTTTTATAATAATATAATGGAGCATACTTATCTTCCCAGCACTTTGGTGCATACACATTAATTAGTAGTACGGTTTACAAGCATAGAAAACAGTTCTATGAATGTGTATTATGGGGACATAAGTATGCTCCAAAGCTATTATAAAGTTGTGGTTTTATATGGTTATAGGGCACCTTCCTTCTTGTTTGCTTATGTTTTATTTGTTAGATAGCTTGCGGGTAAATATATGGCTATCATTTAATAAGCTTTCTATGGTTTCAAAACCCAACTGTTTTAAAAGTTCTATTACATAGGGGTTATCAATTGGCGTTGAATAAGGGGCATCCTGTCCATACAGCTCAACATGTTGTTTTCCTTCCTCATGGGGTATAAGGACTTTTGGTCCTCCGACACAGCCACCCTTGCAACCCATTCCTTCATAAAAATTAGCAGATGTTTTTCCTGCAAGTATATCTTCAATTAATTCTTTGCAGGCCTTTACTCCATCGGCATTCTGCGTATGGATGGTAATTTCCCTATGGTGGTTTATCCTTTCTAAAGTAAGTCTAACGGCTTCACTAACCCCACCAGCATAGGCATAAATTCTACCTGCCCTGGAGGAATGATCCTTTTCGCTTTCCTCCATCTTGGCTGGGTTAATATCCATAATTTTAAATATATCATCTATTTCCTGAAAGGTAAGGACATAATCAATAGCGTCAGCTATATCTTTATCCCTAGCTTCAGATTTTTTTGCCAGGCAGGGTCCTATAAATATTGTAAGTGCATCGGGATGCATGGTTTTTACAGCTCGACCGCTGGCTATCATAGGTGAGACAGAAGGGGGCACATGGGGAACCAGTTCATCATAAATCTTTCTTATCCAGGCAATCCATACAGGACAACAGCAACTTGTCAACTGAAAATCCTCTTCTGTTAGTATATTCTGATCAAATTCCAAGGCTTCCTTCAGGGTTAAGATATCAGCAAATAAAGCAACCTCCAGCATTCCATCAAAACCTATTTTCTTAAAGGCACTTCTTAACTTTCCTGGTGTCACTTCATTAGAAAACTGTCCTAAAAAAGCCGGAGCAATAAGGGCATATACAAGTCCTTGGTGAGAACGGATGGCTTGTAAAGCAGCTATAGTATCTTTACTGGCAGTTAGTTTTTTTGCACGACACTCTTGAATGCAATATGAACAACCAGAGCAGGCAGCTTCATCAACGTGTAAAACTCCGCTTTCATCGGGATGTATGGCGTGGAAGGGGCACACTTTAACACAGTGCCTATCATCATCCCTACAGTCACATACTTCGGTATGCCAAACCAAGGGATGTTTTTTTGGATTAAGTAGGCAGTCTAGTTGATAGGCATCAAAGTCATCAAGAGATTTAATATATTCCTCATCACGTTCTTCTAATGTGGCTTTTAATAATTCCTGATATAGATCTTCAAATTTCTTCATTGTGTCCACCTTCCGTGTTTTATACTTATAAGTATTATCTTCAAAACCCACCGCTTTATCCAATCTTTCCTTTACTAGATACTTTATATGACTTATAATTGGCATATAAGAAAACCATGAAGTGAATATATATGGTAATATTGGTGATTCTAATAAAAAAATAGCATGGAGAAATAAATTGAAAGAAACAAATAAAAAATGTATTGTCATAATCGGGTGGATTGTTTTTTATATTTATATATTATTGTTGTCGTATTTTCTTTTTTTTAGTGAAAGATATGGTAGGGATTTGATTACAGATAACTACAATTTACAGCCGTTTAGAGAAATAAAAAGATTTATTAAATACAGGGAGCAGGTTGGTTTAGAAGGTTTTTTGGTTAATATAGTGGGCAATGTATTGGCTTTCTCACCTTTAGGTTTCTTCCTTCCCCTTCTTAATAAAAATTACCGAAAATTTTATAAAATAGCTATAATAAGTATCCTCTTTAGCCTCATAATAGAGGCATCTCAATTATTATTGAAGGTAGGAGTGTTTGATGTTGATGATATATTATTAAACTCTTTGGGAGGGATTTTAGGATATTTGTGTTTTTTGATTTTTCATTCCATATATAAAAAAATATACGGGCAAACATTTTAGTTTGTAAGGCATAAAGGGGGAATCTTTATTTTTAGACTGTTTAAGAAGAAGGAGATATTGCAGTTTTCCGGAAGGAGACATACCCATATAGGAATATTATCAGCAGTGATTGGTATTTTGGTTGTAATAGGCTTCATAGCACTCTGCCTTGTATCTGGCTTTTATGGAGGAGAAGCTGGCATTATAATAGGTATAGTGGGAATCCTGCTGTTTCTTATTGCCTTAATTGGGTTTGTCCTTTCATGTAAGGCTGTAAGACAATTTGACATCTATTATAGGTTTCCTGTAATAGGCATAACCTTAAACGGTGTTATGATGATTATACTTATGATAATTTATATCTTGGGTTTCTTATGATTTATTTTTGTCATGAGAGGTTCAAAGACTTTAGAGAAAGGTGTGGTTAAATGATAGAATATACACAAGAGGAACTAGATGAGATAAGGGAACGATACCAGCTTGCTATAAATCGTATTAAAGAGATAGAGAATGAAACTGTAGTTAAGGGAGCCTTAGGAAAGTATTTTAAAAAAGTTGCATCCTTTCTTAGATTAGTTGACAATGTGGCTAAGATGATTAGGGAAGGTTCATATCAAAGGCTATCATTAGATGAGCTACAGGCAATAAATCACTCCCTATATAATGATATTATAGATGACAATTATATTACTTCTTATGCAAATCCTACCTATGCCTGTGCTAGACTTGGTAAAAGATATGGGAAACTATTATCCTTTTTGTATACGGAACTTCGTGGAACTATTATCTATGCTTATGAAAAACAAATATATTTTCATACGATCTATCTGGAACTTTTTATTCAAATATATGGTTTAATTCAGTGGGATGATGGTTTTGCCGGTAAGGATATTAGAAGAGCAATTAAAGACTTTATGAATGATTACTGTGAGGAACTGGTATATGACAGGACCAGAGAAATGACTGATCCAAAGTATTCTTTTGCCAGGGATATTATTATGGAATCAGATTTTAATGATCTTAGGTATTTATATATGTATGGGGATTATATTTCCGACAGTGAGTTAAAAACTGCAGAGTTTATTAATAGTCTACCAAAGGAAGAGATTGAATCAATGGCAGAGACCTTTACATCTGGTTTTAGGCGGGGCTTTGAGGTAAGCAATTTAGATTTAAGTATTAAGTCAGCAGTGAATATTAGATACCAGATAGGTTTTGAACCAGTAATTAGACAAGCCATACTGAATTTTAAGGAAATGGGCTTGGATGGGATTATATACCGAGCTGCTTATTTAGCCATAGATAAAAAGCAACATTTAAAAATCGGTTACCATGGATCATCACCCAATAAGCAATATGATTACGATCATCGCTTTGATATAGGGATATTTTTGGATTCTTTATTTGTTAACAAAAAGCTAGAGGCAAGAAGAGTTGCTCTTGAAGATATGAAGAATATTGCTTCACAATATGCTGGCCCTGCACTAATAGAGGTCTTTGGTGAGGAATTGTTTTCACCTGAGGATAAGCCAGAAGCTATTAAATTAAATAAAAGTCAACAAAAGCTCTTAACCAAGTATTATAATGATGAGAAATTACTATCAAAAGAATACTATAAACTTGATGAAGCTTCATTTACCATAATCTCCTTTCCCATTCCTGAGATTGGAGAAGATTTTCAAGCTATATTTGCTGAAACCGTAAAGGTTAATACCTTGGATAATGATAAATATTATAGAATTCAGCAAAAAATTATTGATACCCTAGATAAAGGGGAATATGTAAGGATAGTAGGGAAGGGTAAGAATAGAACCAATATGATGGTAAAACTACACCCCCTATCTGATAGCAATAAGGAGACTAACTTTGAAAACTGTGTTGCTGATGTAAATATTCCAGTTGGAGAAGTATTCACCTCACCAAAACTAAAGGGAAGCCATGGTTTGCTCCATGTTCCTTTAGTATATCTTAACGATTTGGCCTATCATCAGTTGGAGCTGACATTTACAGATGGGATGATTACAGACTATTCCTGTAAGAATTATGATAGTGAGGAAAGGAATAAAAGCTTTATAAAAGAAAATTTGCTTTATAACCATGAAACCTTGCCCATAGGTGAATTTGCAATAGGTACAAATACAACGGCCTATATGATGGGTAAAAAGTTTGATATTGCCCCCAGACTTCCCATATTGATTGCGGAAAAGACAGGACCTCATTTTGCTATGGGAGATACATGTTACTCTATGAGGGAGGATTTGAAGGTATATAATCCTGATGGCAAGGAGATAGTTGCTAGAGATAATGAGATTAGCTTACTTAGAAAGACAAATCCTGAAAAAGCATATTTTAACTGCCATACCGATATAACACTTCCCTATGATGAAATAGGAGAGATATCAGTGGTGATGGCTGACAAAAAAATTATTCCTATTATAAAGGACTCAAGATTTGTACTGGAAGGAACAGAAGATTTAAATAAAGCTTTTGATTAGTATAAGAAGAGTTGTAGAATATTAATTTAAGGAGGACTGCCGTGTTAAAGATTGAGAATTTTTCAAAGAGTTATAAGGGTGGTAAAAAGGCTGTGGATGGCTTAAATCTTCAAATTGACAGCGGTGATATATTTGGTTTTATTGGTCATAATGGTGCTGGTAAGACTACGACTATACGGGCAATTGCTGGTGTCCTAGACTTTGAAGAGGGTAACATTATGATTAATGGCATGTCCATTAAAAAAGACCCGGTAAAATGCAAGAAGATAACAGCCTATATACCTGATAATCCTGATTTGTATGATCACTTAACTGGGATTTCATATCTGAACTTTATCGGAGATATTTATGAGATTAGCAAGGCTGATCGTGAGAAGGCCATAGAAAAATATGCTGATGCATTTGAGCTCACCTCTAATCTAGGTGACAAGGTTGCATCATATTCCCATGGGATGAAACAAAAATTAGCAATCATATCTGCCCTATTACATAAGCCAAAGCTCCTAATATTAGATGAACCCTTTGTGGGGTTAGATCCCAAGGCTTCTCTTACTCTTAAAAATATTATGAAGGAACTATGTAATAATGGTAGTGCCATATTTTTTTCAACCCATGTTCTTGAAGTTGCAGAAAAGCTATGTAATAGAATCGGTATAATCAAGGACGGCAAGCTTGTCATATGTGGAGCTACTGACGATGTAATAGGTAATTCCAGTCTGGAAAATGTATTTATGGATTTAATTGATTAGAATAAAATTATGGGTTATCAATTGTTGTATAAGAATGGTATAAGAAAGGTTCGATGCTATGAAGAAAATTATACGTTTAGTTGGTGTGCAAATATTAGCTATGATGATAAGTGCTTTTTCTATAGGGGATAAGAAAAAAAGCAAGACAAAAGCATTATATGTGGGTTTTGCAGTATTTTTTGTTATAATGAGTGGATTTTCCTTCTTATACTCATACTCTATAGGAAAATTATTAATGATGTTTAATATTACCCATGTCTTACCCTCTTTGTTTATGGCTATATCCAGTGTTATGGTACTGTTTACAACTATTTTCAAGGTTAAGGGAACCATATTTGCCTTTAAGGATTATGATATGG
>JAAYRE010000213.1 GCA_012518935.1 Clostridiales bacterium | reverse complement strand
TTTCCACGTACACATATCGAGGGCTTAGGTCGAGTAGACAGATTCACTTTCATTTTATAAAACCTAGTATCTTCAAGGCTTTCCGGACTTTATTTTCTAGACATCAAGCAAATGGTCTCAACGTGGGCACTATGCCCAAACTGGTCTACTGCCCTTACTTTCTTAAGTTCATACCCACCAGCACAGAGATACTTTAAATCCCTAGAAAGAGTAGCTGGATCACAAGAAACATACACTATCCTATCCGGTTCCATCTCTAATATTGTCTGTAGTAAGCTCTCGTCACAACCCTTTCTTGGTGGGTCTACTACGATTACATCAGCCTTTATATTATCTTCTTTATATTTTCTTGGAAGCACCTCTTCTGCTGCCCCAACATAAAACTTAGCATTGTTTATATTATTAATCTTAGCATTTGTCCTTGCATCCTCTATGGCTTGCGGGATAATCTCAACGCCGAAAACCTGCTTTGCCCTCTGTGCCAAAAACAATGATATGGTACCAATTCCACAGTACAAATCCCAGACCACTTCATCCCCATTAAGTTTGGCATAGTCTAAGGCTATACTGTATAGTTTCTCTGTCTGAATAGGATTTACCTGAAAGAAAGACAGGGGTGATATTCGATACTTAATTGGTCCTATGGAATCAGTAATATAAGGCTCTCCCCAGACCTTTATGATTTCATCTCCTAGAATAGCATTTGTCTTAGATGTGTTAACATTAAGACAGATGCACTTCATTCCGGGAATCTTACGCAATCCATCAACTAGGGCTTTCTTATGGGGAATGTCCTTACCATTTAACACAAGGCAGACCATAACTTCACCTGAGCTATAACCTACCCTTGTCAGTATATTACGAAGAAGCCCTGTATGATTTTTTTCATCATAGGGCGGGATATTATACTTATCTATAAATGTACGAAGGAATTTAATAATTGGTATATTAACTTCTGCACTGATATAACAATGGTTTGTATCAATAATAGAGTGAGTTCTAGCTGCATAAAATCCAATTTGTATTTTACCATCTTTATCTCTTCCCACAGGAAATTGACTCTTGTTGCGAAAATAATATGGCTCATCCATCCCATAGATCGGCTCCATAGGTATGTTTTTAAAGCCTCCAATTCTTTCGAGACAATTTCTTACCTTATCTTCTTTATATTCAAGCTGCTTACTATAATCCATATGCATAATCTGACATCCACCACATTTATCTGCTATGGGACATCTTGGCTTAACACGATATGGGGAAGGCTCTATTATTGAAACCAATCTAGCATATCCATAGGATTTACCTGCCTTCATCACCTTCACTAAGACCTTATCTCCAATGGTAGTATCCTTAATAAAGAGAGTATATCCCTCATGTTTTCCTATACCTTCGCCGTTTGTTCCAATATCTTCAATAGTTACAACCAGCTGATCATTTTTCTTAACCATATATATAACTGCTTTCTATCTTTATATTTTCTAGTACATTATCTAACTTACAAAACTATTCTACACCTTTTGTACTTCTCATAACATTAGATTCAAATAATCTCTGATACCCCATCCATTCTACCTTAGGGTCGTTAGCATTTAAAATCTCTGTCATTGTCTGTATTTTTGAGTCTGTATTATCTGCAAAATGCAGTGCCAAAGCTTCGATTGTGGCAGGCTTTTTTGGTGAACCATATTCTAGCTCTCCGTGGTGAGCCAGCATGCAATGAATCACCTCATTGCCAAGCTTTTCAGGAAAATCCGATATCCCTTTTATTCTTTCCATAACCTTATTTGCCCCAATGAAAATATGACCTAGCAACTGGCCGTCATCGGTATAATCATTTTGTGGATAAGGCGAGATCTCATCCATCTTACCTATATCATGTAAAAGAGCACTTGAAATTAAGATATCTCTATTTATTATAGGATAATTAGCTGCATAGAAGTCACACATTTTTACCACCTTAAGAGTATGCTCCAGTAATCCGCCCATAAAGCTGTGATGTACACTTTTAGCAGCAGAATGATCCTTGAATCTTTTGATAAAATCTGCATCCTTAATAAAAATGCCTTCTATTAATTCTTTTAGTTTTGGTTCTTTTATACTATTAATATATTTTTTAATAATCTTATACATTTCCTCAACATCATATGCTGTCTTAGGAAAATAGTCCTCAGGATAATATTCCCCTTCTCTGCTTTTATATATTTTTCTAATATTTAATTGAAGTGCATTCTGAAAACTGGTAACCCTAGCATCGATATGTACAAAGTCAAATGCTTCATATGATCCTATCTCGCTATTGTAGTCCCATATTTTACCATCAATAGTTCCTGTTTTGTCCTGTAATATTAAGGATACATATTCCTTACCACTTTTTCCTGTTAATATCTGCTTTGATTTACACAGATAGATTTGATCTACTATATCATCGCCTTCTCTTAAATCTCGGATATACCTCATTTTTTACCTTGACCTTTCTAATTGTAACATTTAAATTTCTCTTTCATATTATACCCTAATGCTAAAGATATATAAAGTGAACTTTCATATTAAATTAAGTTGGATGTTTTGCTGGTGAAACCCTTGAAAAACTCTTGAATTAAAAAAGACTGTTCCCATATAGGATTACTATACAGAAACAGTCTAAATATTTGTCATGTGATTAAATTATTGTTTCTTCTTATCCAAAGTAATTCTCAATTTTATCTCATTAGATTTATTACTAGAGGAAACCGAAGTCCTTTTAACCTTTAACACTACCACATCTCCCGGCTCATATTCTGAAATCGCACTGTAGAAGTTATTCATATTAGCTATGACGCGACTACTTACATTTAAGATAATATCCCCGCTCATTAATCCACCTTTGTATGCAGGAGAATCTGTCATTACGTCATAGACATATACTCCCCTTGGCACGTCATGTTCAATCTTTGCTAACTCAGTAAGATTTTCTGCTATTACTCCACAATACACCCGAGGGGTTTGGTTTACCATTCTGTGAATATATGACTTAACTTTACTTATCCCTAATATTGTCCCCTGTTCAGTTTTAGAATCCTTATTCAATGTACGGGTTATAAGACCTATGATTTCTCCTTTAAAATTAATGATTATTCCATCACTCTCATTATTAAATACCATGTTGGTATTAAACAAATCCAACTCACTATCAGTTATGCTCATCTGTTTATCATCACTAGTAATGATTCCCACATCAATTGATCTAGGGTAACCGTTAGGACTTCCCAGAGCCATGATAGGGCTTCCTACACCCATTATATATGATTCTCCCATTTGGGCAGGGGTTAATCCCTGTAAGATTTTTGCAGGAACATCAACTATACTAACTGTTAAGATGGCTAGATTTAGTTCTGATTCATAGTCTTGCAATACTGCATCTATGGATATTGTATCACTTAGCTCAACTTTTATACTGCTTGCATCCCTAACTCTATCTAGGCTAACAAGAATCATTAGTTTTTTACCATCATTTTCTACTAATATGCCTGTAGTATATATTCTTTTTTCGATAGGATTACCAAACCAATCCTTTTCATCCATAATGCTGGATATGGTAAGGATGGATTTATTCATTTCATTGGACAACTTTTTTATATCATCATAAATAGCCACATAGTCTTCTATACTTGCATCGATTGACTCCACAAAAACAGGCCTCTCATCCCCCGATGAATTCTGGTCCAAATCATCTTCTTGATTATATTCCTGGTTGTCCTCAGACTTACCAACTATCTCATAATCATCATTATGTTCATCTGGTTCTGGAGTGGGGGTTGGAAAAATAAAAGGATTTGTCTCATCTTTATGTAATAGCTCATATAATTTGGGCTCGCTAATACAAAATGTTAAGGCTGCCACAAGGCCAAAAACTATTGCCATAAATATTGTCATTAGAAAAGGTACTAACCATTTTCTATATTTTTTTCGTTTCCTTGGTATAACTTGCTCTTTTATAAATTCATATTTTTTATAATCCTTATTTTTGTCTATATTTTTCTCAGACATAAGTTGTTCTCCTCATTAAACACAATTCTCTACTTATGAGAATATAGGGAATGTTTGTAAATCTTATTCATATAAGGTGATACATTAGTCCTATTTTATCACCTACATGTGAACACATTATGAATATTCTGTAAACAAAACCACCTATATAGATGATAATAATACCAATTTATATAAATAATTAACTGTTTTATTTTCCCACAAGTTAAGGTAAAATATAAGCAGTATGTATCTTGTTCATGTTATAATTGAACATAATGATAGAAAGGTCTGAATATCTATGAATGAAAAAACATTTCGAACTCTTGAATACAATAAGATTATTCATAAACTAAGTGAATTAGCAGGTTCTGCAGGTGGCAAGGAGTTATGCCAACGGCTTCTTCCACAGCATAACCTATCAGATATTATACGCCTGCAAAAGGAGACCACTGATGCCTTATCTCGAATATATAGAAAAGGAAGTTTATCTTTTTCTGGCATACACGACATCAGATACTCCCTTATGCGTCTTAAAGTGGCTTCCTCATTAAATGCTATAGAACTTTTACACATAAGTTCAGATTTGGATGCCACACTGAAGGTAAAGGCTTATGGCGGTTATACAGGCAAGGATGGGGATGAAGATGTAGAGGATTCCCTAACTGAATATTTTGCTAATTTGGAGCCTTTAACTCCCCTTAACAACGAAATTAAACGCTGTATTATCTCTGAAGAAGAAATAGCTGATGATGCTTCCTCCACATTAAAAAACATTCGCCGGTCTATCCGCATAGCCAATGACAAGGTTCATAGCGAGCTATCTTCAATTCTTAACTCTTCTCACAAGATGTTGCAGGAGAATATAATTACCATGAGAAATGGAAGATACTGCTTACCAATTCGTGCTGAATTTAAAGGTCATTTTCAAGGAATGATTCATGATCAATCTTCCACTGGCTCAACATTATTTATCGAGCCCATATCGGTGGTAAGGCTCAATAATGACTTAAGAGAACTTGCCATAAAAGAGCAGGAAGAAATCGAAAGAATCCTTGAAGATTTATCAAGCAAGGTGGCTGAACATATTGATGCCCTAGAATATAATTATAACGCCTTGATAGGGCTTGACTTTATCTTTGCTAGGGCAAAACTGTCAAAGCTGATGAAAGCATCAGAACCTTTCTTTAATAATAAAGGGATTATAAATCTAAAAAAGGCTCGCCATCCATTAATAGATGCTAAAGAAGTTGTGCCAATTGATGTTAGAATTGGTAGTGATTTTAATATGCTGATTATAACAGGTCCGAACACTGGTGGAAAAACAGTTACCTTAAAAACAGTGGGATTACTTACACTTATGGGACAAGCCGGACTTCATATACCTGCTTATGACAATTCAGAGCTTGCTATGTTTGAAGAGGTTTATGCAGATATTGGAGATGAACAAAGTATTGAGCAAAGTTTAAGTACCTTCTCCTCCCATATGACCAATATAGTTTCCATATTACAAAATGCTGATCAGAACTCCCTTGTCCTCTTTGACGAGCTGGGAGCGGGCACCGACCCAACTGAAGGGGCAGCTCTTGGAATAGCAATTTTATCCCATCTTCATAAGAAGGGAATCCGTACCATGGCAACTACCCACTACAGTGAGCTTAAAATTTATGCCCTGTCTACGGAAGGGGTTATGAATGCCTCCTGTGAATTTAATGTGGAGACCCTTAGACCAACCTATCGTCTATTAATTGGCATACCCGGTAAAAGCAACGCATTTGCCATATCTAAAAAGCTTGGATTGCCTGATTATATAATCGATGATGCCAGAAAGCAGATTGGTAGGCAAGATAGAACCTTTGAGGATCTTATTAGCGATTTAGAAGACAACCGAATTACTATTGAAAAAGATAAAGAGGAAATTGCTAAATACAAGGCTGAGATTGAGAAACTCAAAAAGAGCCTTGACAGAAAAAATGAGAATCTGGAAGCAAGCAGAGAGAGGATTCTTAAGGAAGCAAAAGAAAAAGCCACATCTATTATACAGGAAGCTAAGGATGTTGCTGATGAGAGTATACGAAAATATAATCGATGGCTACAAGATGGAGGAAACATCAAGGATATGGAAGCTGAACGTAGTCAGCTTCGTGATAGATTAAGCAAAGATACCAAACCCCTTAAGAAAAAAACTAAAGTAGGCAGTCGCATATCTATAGATGATTTAAAAGTTGGAGATAGTGTCTTTGTTACAACTTTAGGATTAAAGGGTTCTGTTGTTAGTTTACCTAATGCCAAGGGTGATTTGTTTGTGCAGATGGGAATATTGAATTCACAGGTTAACATCATGGATTTAGAAATGGTTAAAGATGGAAATGAAAAACCTGCCAAATCAGCTAATACCCAGGGTGGTAAAATTAAGATGTCCAAGTCCATTTCCATCAGTCCTGAATTAAACTTGATTGGAAAAACAGTAGATGAAGCTATATTTGAACTAGATAAATATCTAGATGATGCATATCTTGCCCATCTATCTCAGGTTACGATAATTCACGGAAGAGGTACAGGAGCCTTAAGAAAAGGCGTCCATGAATATCTTAAAAAATCAAAATATGTTAAAAGCTATCGAATCGGAGGTTATAACGAAGGTAATACTGGTGCTACCATAGTTGAGTTTAAATAAATATTATAAGGAGGTAGTAATGATTACAAAACAAAAAATATTAATAGTTGATGATGATATAAATATTGCAGAATTAATCTCATTATATCTAACCAAGGAATGCTTTGACACTAATATTGTCCATGATGGGGAGGCGGCCATAGAGGAATTTAACTCCTATCACCCAAATCTTGTTTTGCTTGATTTGATGCTTCCGGGAATTGATGGATATGAGGTGTGCAGGGAGATAAGAAAGACTTCAAAAACACCAATAATAATGTTGTCTGCAAAAGGAGAAGTATTTGATAAGGTCCTAGGCTTGGAACTTGGTGCAGATGATTATATAATAAAACCTTTTGATTCAAAAGAGCTGGTAGCCCGAGTCCGTGCCGTACTAAGAAGATTTAGCCCAGATGTAGAAGAGGATGAAGCAGATGATCTACCAACTGGTGATTATGTAAAATATCCTGATTTAATTATCAACCTCAGCAATTATTCCGTTCAATATTATGGTAATAAGGTTGACATGCCTCCAAAGGAGTTAGAACTTTTCTACTTCTTGGCTTCTCACCCTAATCAGGTCTTTACCAGGGAACAGCTACTGGATCATATTTGGGGCTATGAATATTACGGCGATACAAGAACCGTAGATGTCCACATAAAAAGGCTTAGAGAAAAGATAAAAGATCATAGTGCCTGGAGTCTTTCCACAGTATGGGGCATTGGTTATAAATTTGAAGTAAAAAATTCAAAAATATAAGTATTTTCTATATATTACTGATGAAAGTCCAGCGGTGATATGTCAAGAGAAAAACAATAAAAATATATGATGTTATTATATCAATACTGGAAAAAAAGGCGCATTTACCTAGACCCTGACGACCATTCTTAAAAAAATGAGCAGGGC
>JAAYRE010000212.1 GCA_012518935.1 Clostridiales bacterium | reverse complement strand
TTGGTTCATCCAACATAATTACCTTAGGCAAAAAGGATAGAAAAATAGCTATGTATACTCTTTGTCTTTCGCCACCTGACATGGTTGTGCAATTCTTATCTAATGGAAATGATATCTGGCAAAGATTCAGGAATTCTAGCATGGTCTCTTCAGTGGGCTCATCCTGTCCCCTATATTCATAAAACATCTTAAAATTCTCGCCTATACTTGCATCAAAAAGAAAAACAGATTGGCTGATTAAAGACACTTCTTTTCGAAGACTTATTGTATCCATTTCGGCTATATTTTGGGACTGATAATATATCTCACCACTGCTTTGGGAAAGGGTTCCATTAAACAAACGCAGAAGAGTTGATTTTCCTGTCCCACTTGCTCCCACAATAAAATTCGCCTTGGCTTTTAGGATTTGAATATCCTGATAATATATTTGATTATTGAAAGCTAAGTTTTTAGTTTCAAATACAATATTATTCATATATATTTACCTTTCTAATTTTATTGAAAAAATTGTAGTAATAGTATTATAAAGAATAGTATTCCTTTTAGCAAGAAAATCAATTGCTGTTGATTAGGCAACTATAATATTATAGATGCAATTTTTGTTTAAGATATGGGACTTTAGTTAGGTGACTTTACATATATGTTATAATTAGTTTGTAAGAATTTAAGAGGTTATATTTATAATTAGTATTTTTAGATAAGGAGTATTTATATGGGAGAAAGAAAACAAGATAAATTGCTTGGGATCAGAACCGTAGGCATAAGAGAATGGAAAGATGGTGTAGTACATTATAACCGTTATGAAGCAACACCTTATAAGGCTTTGAAGAGTCTTTTTAAACATTATAAATTTAGTAAAACAGATAAGGTTGTAGATTTTGGATGTGGACGAGGCAGGGTGGCATTTTATATACATAATCACTTTAATATACCGGTAACAGGAATTGAAGTTAATGATAAAACATATGAAGAGGCCCTTGATAATAAGACTAGATATAAATTTAAAGCAAAAGATATCGGTGCACCTATCCACTTTCATTATGGTCTTGCAGAGCATTACAAAATTGATAAATCATATAACTGTTTTTACTTTTTTAATCCCTTTTCTGTCCAGATATTTAAAAAGGTTATTAATAATATCTTACGCTCTGTAGAAAAGGATATAAGAACGGTAGATCTGATACTTTATTACCCTTTACCAGAATTCAAAGATTTTCTTAAAAATAATACACCATTTACAATAATTAATAAGATTAGAATTCCTGGCACAAAAGATTGTCATGAAAAGTTTATTATCTACCGATTGAGAGAAGAGGATTATATAGCATATGAAAATAGCCTTGCAGATATAAGTTGACAAAAGGTAAATGGTGCCAGGCACGGTTAACAAATTGTCAATAGTACCAGGCACGATTAACAGCATAAAGGTTTCATATGTGAAACCTTTTGACACCTTTTCTATTACTTGTGCAGTAGACCAGGGAAGTTGTAGGTGTTAAAATAGTAGTAGCTAATGAAATAATCTATACAATCTAGTAGATTCAAAATACGAAAGGGGTATATGTATGTTCAAAAACGTTAAATTCAACTCGGCAAAATTAAGCCAAGTAATTGTTAATGACAGCTATTATAGCAACGCTTTTTTGAAAGAAATTGAATATCTAAGGTCTCTTGATATAGACAGGCTTCTGGCAGGATTTCGCCAGGTAAAAGGACTTAAGCCTAAGGCAGAAGTATATCCCGGATGGGAAAACACAGAGATTAAAGGCCACACATTTGGTCATTATCTAGCAGCTATAGCACAAGCATATGCCATAACTAATGATTCTAAGTTTAGGGAAGATATTGATTATATAATTGATGAGTTGGCCGAAGCACAACTTGATAGTGGCTATCTATTTGCCTCTGGTGAATATTTATTTGATAATGTTGAAAATCGTAAACCTGCTTGGGTTCCATGGTATACCATGCACAAGATATTTGAAGGTATTATCTTGGCATATGAGGTCACAGGATCTAAGAAAGCCTATAATATTATGGACAAATTAGCAGATTGGGTATATAACAGGACATCCAAATGGGATGAAGAGTTAAATCTATTGGTACTTAGGGTAGAGTACGGTGGAATGAATGACTGTCTATATGATGTTTATTCCCACACTGGAAAGGAAGAACATCTGACAGCTGCCCACAAATTCGATGAAATAGCTCTATTCAAGGCAATATATGAGGGTAAAGACATTCTAAATGATCTTCATGCCAATACAACTATTCCTAAATTTGTAGGAGCTATGAAACGTTATATGGTTTTGGATGATTGCGATGAGTTCTATCTTATTGCAGCACAAAAATTCTGGGATATAGTTGTTAATCATCATACATATATAACTGGTGGAAATAGTGAGTGGGAGCATTTTGGAAAACCTGATATTCTTGATGCAGAGAGGACAAATTGTAACTGCGAAACATGTAATACCTATAATATGTTGAAGCTGTCTAAGGGATTGTACCAGATTACAGGTGAGAAAAAATATCTTGATTTCTATGATAATACCATAACTAATGCAATCCTATCATCACAGAACCCTGAGACTGGTATGACCATGTATTTCCAACCTATGGCTACGGGCTACTTTAAAGTATATTCAACACCTTACGACAAATTCTGGTGCTGTACTGGAACTGGCATGGAGAACTTTACAAAACTTAATGACGCAATCTATTATATTGATGATGATTCAGACCCTATGGAAATAACCGTTGGAAGATATATTAGCTCAGAATTAACTTTGGAAGATTCAACCCTAAAGCTAAAGATGGAAGCCTCTTACCCTGAAAGCGAAACTTCTACAATTACTATTATAGAAGTTGGTGAAAATGAGGATTTTGTTTTGAAACTACGTATTCCAGATTGGAGTCAAAGTACTGATTTGGTTGATGTTAATGGTTCCAAAGAAGGTATTTTACAAAAGGATGGATTTGTATATATCAAGAGAAAATGGTCTAATAATGATGTAGTTAATATAAGCTGGAAGATGGCTATCACCTATGAGACCTTACCTGACAATCCCCATGTAGCGGCCTTCAAATATGGTCCAGTAGTCTTAAGTGCGAATCTTGGAACAGAAGATATGGAAGAATCTAGAACTGGTGTTGATGTTACCATTCCAACCCGTAATATTGAGATTAAGGATTATTTGTTTATAAAAAATATGTCGGTTGAAGAATGGTTGGCTAAGATAGAAGACCATCTTGTAGATAAAGACAACTCTATAGAATTTACTTTGAAGAATACCGATGAAGATGGAAAGCTTGTATTTAGACCTCACTTTAAGCAACACAAAGAAAGATATGGAATCTACTTTAATTTATTTGATGAAAATTCCGAGAATTATAAATCTTTCTTAGAACAAAAAGAGTTAAAGAGAAAAATTGAGCTTGCCACAATTGATATCATACCTGTTGGTAACGATCAATATGAATTACAGCATGAGGTAAAGGGTGAGAAAACATTTGCTCAAACAAGTAATGGCTATAAGTGTCGTGGTACCAGTGCCGGTGGTTACTTCTCATATAAGATGAAGGTGAATCCTAATGAGCCTAATGAGCTTATGATGATGGTGGCAAGGGAAGGGCAACCCATTGACTTTGAAATATACCTAGATGATGAATTGCTTGCACAAAAGACAACTATTGGAGGATGGCCACCTAAGATATATGATGAAACAGTAATCATTCCAAAGGAAATGGTTCTTAATAAAGAATATGTCACCTTAAAGTTTGTCAATAAATCAGAAAATGGATATTTTAAGCTATATGGGCATCTACGTACAGTAAAAAAATAAGATAAGTAGGTCTAGAAGTATCAATTGGTTCTTTAAAAGATTCAATAATAATTGATTCAGTAAATAATATTAAATCAGCCTTCCTTGAATTAAATTAAGGAGGGCTGATTTTAACTTTGTAGTTAGTAACAAGTATGAACCACAAACCATTAGTTTTTGGTTTGCCTTAAGATTAATTGCCAGGAATTCGGATCACAGATACAGAGTATTTGGGAGCCTCGTATTTGAAGTCTCTACCAACATTAGTTGTTGATTCTTGAATCTTTACATTCTCAGGTTCATTCTCAGTATTTATATCAGAAGGCTTTTCGGCACTAAGAAGACTTACTTTGGCGGATTCTTCTTTAATATCCATATTTGTAGATATCATAATGCTTTTTGTCTCATTTGAAACATTAACCATTTTAACTATAAGGTCACCATTGTCATCTAAGCCTGTAACTTGATATAGGGATTCCGCCTTAGGAATCTTATAGGAAATCATCTTAGTATCGTCAAGATAACATTCAATTAGATTCTCATTAACAATTATTTTAATTTCGTAGGGCTTATTAGTTTCAACCCTCATATTCCTAACGGTGGAACCTATTTGTCCGGACTTACTACCTGCAGATATCCTTTCAAGACATGATACTGTATTTCCCCATCCACCAATATTCCAGTGGTATGAGTTTTGTCTATCCTTTACAGCGATAGGGATTAAAAATCCTTCTGAGCCAGCGGTTTTTGTAGCTGTTAATTTAAGGGTGTAATTTTCCCACTTCTCATCACCGATATAAGCTACATCACCAGTTAAAGTATTAATTGGATTACCTGTATAAGATTGAATTAATTGATTGTCCTTAATAGACCAGCTACCAGCCACTTGTTCCCAATTTTCTAAGGTATTATCAGTAAAATCATCAGAAAATAGGACTTCCTTTGTTTCATTATCCACAACACTGATATTATCGAAAATAGCTGATGTCATCCAAGTGCCCACACCGATTTTTCCCGATATAGACTCTGAAGTTAGAGACTCGCCTGTAAAGCTTGTAGCCAGTATTTTTGAACAAACATTGTTTGAAAATATCTTTTGTACATAATAGTTTGGTGAACCCCATACAGTATGGTTATTAAACCATATCAAATCAGGTGACCATTGAATGGAAGTGCTATTACCAAATAGGGGAGCATAGGAAGCGAGTGCAACAACATCACCATTTCTTTCAAGTCCTGTCATATATGCAGCTTCAGCTAAAGCGGCTTCAGCTGTATTTGCTTTTGCAGCATATTCACCTAAAAATACTGGGACACTATTTCTATCATAGGAATCATAACGATTAGTATTGGTTAAGAACCATGATGCTTCCATATAATAATGCTCATCTACTAAACCGACATAGTCTTTGCCCTTAGTAGCTATTTTGTTCCAGGCATATCTATCACCTGCAACAGGGCCGTTAGATACAATAAGCTCTATATCACCATATAACTCAGGATTGTTAATAGCAGCCTCCTCAAAGGCAGATTTGAAGGCTTCATATCTTGAAAAATATACTTCTCCCCATTGCTCATTGCCTATTCCAACATATCTTAGATTAAATGGGTCAGTATGTCCCATAGCAATTCTTATGGCACCCCATTTTGTGTCTGCACCTCCCTTGGCAAACTCAACCAAGTCCAGTGCATCCTGTATATATTGCTGAAACTCATCAGTACCGATTTCAAATGATTCTGCAGGAGTCCCTACTCTTCTTGTACCCTGTATTTGACATGACATTCCTGCGTTTACAATGGGCACAGGTTCTGCACCTAAATCTTCACACAAGAGGAAAAACTCATAAAAACCGATGCCATAAGTCATGTAATATGGATGCTTGCTAGCCTGAGAACTACCCCATAGATTAACACCTAATGGACGGGTTGCTACGTCTCCATAGGTTGTTCTGCCATTAATATCAAATGCCAGTCCATTACCGATGGAATCTTTCCAGTCATAAGCACTCTTTAGAGTTTTACCCTCTACAATACAGCCACCGGGGAAACGTAAGAATTGTGGACTTAATTCCTCTAGCATTTCTCCAATATCTTTTCTAATTCCATTAGTACGACCCTTGTATGTATCTTGTGGGATTAAACTTATCATATCCATATCAACTGTTCCCTTATCAATTAACACATAAAATTTCAAGCCCCTTGTAATTGTTTGTGATGAGGTAAGTTGAGTTTCGAATTTTTGCCAGTTATCAGTTATGCCACTGATTTTTCCTTGGCCGTAGGAATTACCCAAGTCGTCTTGTAATGATAAGAGTATTTCCCCTCTATAGTTTGTACTTTTAAAGTAACCACTAAAATTGTAAACAGCATTTTCTTCAATTGATAAGCCATCTAGGAAACCTTCATTTCCTATACCTGCCAATGAATTTAATGAGTTTGTAATGGTTGCATAATGAGGGTTGTTTTGATTTAGAGCACTATCATCTTCCAAACCATTGATAACTTCAAATTCAACTTCCCCTAGGCTGCTCCATCCATGTTTCTTATTCTTTGTTGCCATAGAGCCGTATTCAAATGAACGATTTTTTATTTTTTCAGCATAGATTCCCCCATCAACTGCAAAGTTTATATCCTCTAAAAATAGACCATAAAGAGTGGGACTTATGTCATAACTTGATGAAGCATCAATCTCCAATAAATAATCATAATCATATGTAATCATCTTATTGTCATCCTTGTCTCTAGTATTATTATTTTCTTTAATAGTATTAATTGTTTCTATATCTTCTTCCTTGTTAAGAGAATTATCCTCAGGACTGTTATCTGGTTGGATGTTTTTGCAAGATGTAAGGGCAATAACGAGCGAGGTTAGAAGTAAACATCTTAAAGCTAGTATAAATAATTTTTTCATCTTTCCCTCCTATATTATTATAGAAAAACATACAAAATAACTCATAATAGTTTATCCAAACATTTAATATTTTACAATATAGTGAAACGAAATGCAACGGGTATATTGACAATTACCAAATAATACTTGTATAATATAATGGGTAAAGACATAAAAACGTCTGAATTTTTGTACAAATGTCTAGTGGAGGTCCTGTTATAAGTGCTAATCAAGGGGTTAATATTAAAGTAAAAGATAAAATAAAGGACATTATCTGGACCCTGGTGCTATATCTTGTCTTTATGATATATAAGTTGTATCAATGCTATAAAAATTAATAAAATAAAGGAGTGTGGGCATGAAAAAAGTACTAATAATTGGGGTTTGTATTATGCTAGTAGCTACAATAACAAGCTGTTCAAAAGAAAAGAATAATGATGATGCTTATAATGAAGAGAATATAGCTGTTAAAGATAAGGTCGATAATGAAGAAAATATAGCTGTTAAAGATAAGGTCGATAATGAAGATAACATAGATAATAACTTAGAAAATAAGGAAGAGGATTCTGCTACTGGGCTAAATACAACAAAGCAGCTAACGGAGGAAGAGGAGTTGGAAATATTTAATGACATAATTGCTAGAATACCTTTAAAAGCAGAAGAGCCGATAAAGTACGAATTTTCTAATGTTTCAGTCCACGACCCATCTGTTGTTTTGTTAGACGATACATATTATATATTTGGTTCCCATCTTGCTGTTGCTAAGACAAAAGATTTTATGAATTGGACACTAGTGGCTAGCGGGGTCACTAAAAACAACCCAGTTATTCCTGATGCAAAAAAAGAGATGGAGGAAGCATTTACATGGGCAAGAACCGATACGTTTTGGGCACCTGATGTAATTCAATTAGAAGATGGTAAGTTCTATTATTATTACTGTAACTGTGAAGGAAGTTCTCCCTTGTCTGCCCTTGGTTATGCAGTGTCAGATAATATTGAGGGGCCATACAAGGATTTGGGTATCCTAATGAAGTCTGGTATGAGTGATGGCCCTAGTGAAAATGGTGATAGATACGATGCAAGGATATATCCTAATGTAATTGATCCCCATGTATTTTATGATAAAGAAGGCCGGCTGTGGATGTTATATGGTTCCTATTCTGGAGGAATCTTTATATTAGAACTAGATACAAAGACAGGAAAGCCTCTTGAATCAGGTTATGGTAAGAAATTACTTGGGAAAAATCACTTAAGAATTGAAGGTGGCTATATTCAATATAGTAAAGAAACGGATTATTACTATATGTTCTTATCCTTTGGGGGACTTGATAGAGTGGGAGGATATAATATCAGGGTAGCTCGCTCCAAGACACCGGATGGTCCATATTATGATTACGAAGGAAATGACATGATTGATTGTCAAGGACCGACAGGATCTTTCTTCGATGACTCCGCGGCTGAAAAATATGGTAGTAAGTTGATGGGTAGCTTCAGATGGAATAGTATTGAGGGAGAAGAAAATTCCAATAGAAAAGCCTATCTTTCTCCCGGGCACAATTCCACCATATATCAAGAAGACACGGGCAAATATTTTCTGATTTTTCATACAAGATTTGAAGGTCGTGGTGAACAACATGAGGTACGTGTACATCAAATGTTTTTGAATGAAGATGGATGGTTTGTTGTGGCCCCTTATCGCTACGTAGGAGAGACAATAGGGAGCTATACAGAGAATGATGTAATCGGGGCCTATAAGGCAATTAATCATCAAAAGGATATTTCTCCCAAGGTTAAGCAATCTGTTAATATTGTATTACAAGAAGATCATAGTGTAATAGGTGATATCCATGGAACTTGGGAATTAAAGAATGATAATGATTTAATACTTACAATCGATGGAATAGAGTATAAAGGAGTCTTCTTAAAACAGTGGGATGAATATGGATTAAAAGAAGTGATGACCTTTACTGTTTTATCCAAAGAAGGTATTTCGATCTGGGGAAGCGGTTACCAAGCAAAGTAAAATAAGAAGTACGACAAAAATGCAAGAGATTACAGAAGAAGGTAAAAAATGCAATAGAATAAAAGCTTAGCAGATTATACTGTTAAGCTTTCATTCTTATAAATAAGTTAACATTTGAAGTTTTCATTCTTGCATATAGGTTGATAGATAAGTTGATTAGCTATCATCACGGAAAAATGTTTTTACTTTAATAGCTTGATTATAATCGCCGAAGTCTTCGCCAAATAAGGTTAAACCCCCACAATTGGTTGTGTCTTTAGGAACTTCAAAACGTAAAGTTATTGTACTGGTATAATCAATATTTAAATCTTCAATGGTTGTCTTAGAAATCAAGTTACCTCCATCAATAAAGGTGCCTTCTGAGTTGATAATAAGTGTTTTTAATAATCCGTATTGGTTAAGGGTATCGGGCCACCATATGGGTGTAAGATAACCTCTTCTATCACCATAGTCACCAGGGCTTACCCATAATCCAAGGGGCTTATTATTAATATAAAAGTGTATATCTGAAGGATAATCTTCTTTAAAACCTGGATATTCAGATGAGATTTCAAATGAAATCTGTAATTCGGTTATAGTCTGTCCAGCATTAAGATGGTTGGGTATATTATATTCAAGATAACCACTGGTAAACCATAGGATTCCAGCATCGAATCGTTCTGGAAATGTAAAATAACGAACATCATCAAACTCGCCAACAATTTTTTTAACAGTGGCAATTCCACAAGTTGGACTTACTTTGTGAGTTGTATAATATCCTATTTTGATATCATCCTGATAGAACTGTCTTTTTTCTTTAATAGGTACTAGGTCAATCATTAATCTTTCATATCTGGGATGAATTATTTTCATGACACCCCTTTTACCGGCTGTAGAGTTAATTTTTATCA
>JAAYRE010000211.1 GCA_012518935.1 Clostridiales bacterium | reverse complement strand
TCTATCTTATTAAGACCATTAATTTTTGCATTTTGAGCAGAACATGATATTGCATGATAAGAACGTTGAACTATCTATTTCAGTAACACTAACATTATCTGTCTTAAATATTTTCATCTTTTCAAATGGAGTATCTGTAATTATGCATTGCAAACACATAATAACAGCAAACAGGTATGTATTCTACATTTGTATAACTACTTATAATCTCAGCTGTCTTAAGAGCTCTCTTTTGCTTGCTTGAATAAATCTTTGATAATTTAATATTAGCATCTAAAAACTTACTGCTTAATTCTCCAGCTTGATTGATGCCAATATCATTAAGCTCAGTATCCTTACTTCCTTGTATCTTACCTTGAACATTCCAGTCTGTTTGTCCATGCCTTATAAAGTATAGTTTCATAAAGTCCTCCCTAATAAGTGGTTTTTACCTAAAGAAACTTTCCCATTATAATGATTTTCTCCTTCAAATCTATTTGGCAAAATGTCACACCATCCAATTACACTACCATCCTTTATGGCATAAAATTGAGCCAACACCTATTTCAAATACTTTTTATAAAGCAAACCAATCTATTAGCTTCCTCAAATCCAATACTATTATGAAAATCCACACTTAAATTATTATCAAGTTCACAATCTGAACCCATCTCAGAACAGCCCATGTCCTTGCCCCAATCTTCCACACAATTTACCAATACCTGTGCAATTCCTCTTCGTCTATAATTATCATCTACATATATTCCCTCTAAATATACCACTGGTGAAGAAAGGCTCCCCTCTACATAATCAAACCTTAAGGATGCCTGTGCAAATCCAATATATTCTTTAGAAGCTTCATCTTCATAGTATAGGAAGCATTCCGCTTTATCTGAATTTATTAGGTCTGTAAATTCATTAAGTAGCTCTTGGTATTCTGTATCAGGCCATAAAGCATTTGCTAATCTAGCACAATCTTTAACATTATTAATGTTTAATCTATTAATCATATTTTAGTCCTCCAAGGTTTCATATCAAATTCTTTATCTTAATACTTGAAAAGTATTCAGACTCCACCCCTATTATTTGATTTACCAGCCCCTGTATTATTTCACAATGGCTTGCAATAATTGCTGGGCAATGCTTCCTTCTCGTAATAACTTTACTGCCTCAGATAGCTTATGCCACTTAATTTTATCAACTTCCATAGATTTATTGAATTCACGTTTTTTTACATCACACCTAAAGCCAACCATTAATAATTCTCTTTTTTTATAATAATAGCTTGATACATATGTAACCTTATCTGCCTTCTGCCCTGTTTCCTCAACTACTTCTCTAATAACTGCATCTTCTAATGATTCTCCTTGATTAATGTAACCTGCTACTAAAACCCAATTAGTAGTAGACACATAAGCTTGCCTTAACAAGGCAACTTCGTTATATTCATTTATTACAGCGGTTATTATACATATACCAAAGTAGTCAAAATAAGGCCTTGAACAGCTATTACAAAAAGGTATTAATCCCTCATCCCCAATTTCTTTATCTATAAGAATATCACCACAAGCTGGACAAAATGTAAACTTCATTATAATAGCCTCCTGTTATTTAAGCATTCTCGTACATATCATATATAACATATCCGGATATTCCTTCTAGAGAGCCTGGATATGTTTCTTGGTACATCATGCATTCTGGATTCTGCATCGGAAAACCACTTGTCGGATATATATTGTACTTTGATGATGTTTCAAAGCCAAGTTTGTTATAAAATGCAGGATTACCTTCAACTTGAATCCCTCTATAACCCTTCTCTTTAACCTTATCAATTCCCAATCTAATCATTGCTGTGCCAATACCCTGCCTCAAATAATCTGCGTGTACTGATACAGGTGCCAGCATTACTGTAGGCGTCTTAACTATACTCCTGTCATAATCCGCAACTTCCTTAGAGGCTGATAATGGGAAATGGGAGAACATAATATGTCCTACTATCTCACCCTTTAACTCTGCCACAAATGATAGTTCAGGTATATAATATCTTCCCTCTCTAATTTCTTTGATTAAGGCTACTTCCCCTGCACCATCCGAATAATTTGTCCCTTCTGAAAAAGAACGTATAACTAAGTCATTTATCTCATCATAGTCTTTCTCGGTTTCAGGCCTTATTGTTAAATCTTTTCTCAATGTTATATCCTTCCTTTCTGTTTAAACACTCAACAATCATTATTAAGCTATTATCTATTATCTATTATCTATTATCCATTTCTATTATCTATTTAACTTCTAGATAAAGCTTTAATGCATCACTTATTGGGTTTAGTTTTTTTATTTCATCTAGATTCATAAACCTTAATACAGAATGTTTCTTAGGTTCGTTGTTTTTCAGACACCCACTCCATTTACTAATTTCAAATAGATGAAACAGAACAACAAATGTTTTCCCACTATCTTCAAAGGTCCAATCGCTGGAATTAATGTTATCATATTGATAGACTCTGCTTGCTATCTCTTTAAATTCAACAACCTCAATATTAAGTTCCTCTTTTAACTCCTTCTTTAGTGCTTCAACGATATCCATATTGTTCTCGACTTTTCCCATTGGAATTGTCCAAAAATCATACTTATTGTGGTATTGAATTAATACTTCATGGTTATCGTTATATAACAATCCACCAACCGAGTGAATATCAATATCTTTCTTG
>JAAYRE010000210.1 GCA_012518935.1 Clostridiales bacterium | reverse complement strand
TTATTATTGATAAAACGTCAACAGTGCATCCACAATGCTAGGCATAATGGTTGAGTACCCAATTTTACACATTGACAAAGTTGTTATATAATTGTAAAATGTGCTACATATTTATATTTCAAATTTTTACAGTAAATGAATTTATAGAATAGGGAGGTAGGGAGATGAAGTTTGATATCCCTGAGGGCTATAAGCCGGAATTAAGTATTAAGGAAACAGAGATTGCTATTAAGGATGTAAAGGATTTTTTTGAGAGAGAGCTTGCGAGGCAGTTGAATCTCACTAGGGTTTCCGCACCCTTATTCGTAAAACCTGAGACAGGTCTTAATGATAATTTGAGTGGTGTTGAAAGGCCGGTTTCATTTGGACTTAAGGAGCAAAATGACTCTAAAGTAGAAATAGTACACTCCCTGGCAAAATGGAAGCGTCTAGCCTTGATGCGTTATGGTTTTACTGTTGGAGAAGGCTTGTACACTGACATGAATGCAATTAGAAGAGATGAGGAAACAGATAATATTCATTCTATCTTTGTTGATCAATGGGATTGGGAGCTGATTATTAATAAGAGTGATAGAAATGAAGAAACATTAAGAAAGATTGTTAAGCTTGTATACAATGCCTTAAAAAATACTGAAAAGTTTATTTCAGATAGATATAAATACACAGGAGAGATACTTCCTGAAGATATTTATTTTATTACTTCACAGGAACTTGAAGATCGTTATCCGAAGCTTTCTCCTAAAGAAAGAGAGCACGAAATCGCACAGGAAAAGGGTGCAGTATTTATTATGAAGATTGGAGGAGTCTTAGCCTCAGGCATGCCCCATGATGGAAGAGCACCGGATTATGACGATTGGGAGCTTAATGGTGATATAATTGTATATTATCCTCTTCTTGATATTGCTCTTGAGTTATCCTCTATGGGTATTCGGGTAGATGAAGATTCATTAAGAAAACAGTTAGAGATAAGCGGATGTATGGATAGGGCTGAGCTTCCTTTTCAAAAGTCCTTACTTAATAAGGAGCTTCCTTATACTGTTGGTGGTGGAATAGGACAGTCCCGTATATGTATGTTCTACTTAAGAAAAGCTCACATAGGAGAAGTACAGGCATCTGTTTGGCCTGAGGAAGTAATGGAAGAGGCTCATAAAATGGGAATCCCCATGTTATAAATAACGAATAAAGGTGCCACCACAATGCAGCCAATATGCTTCACGCTATGGATTGCAAAGTGGTGGCACCATTTACAAAAGGTCATTTTTTAAAATTCAGCAGTATCCGGATGAGCTCCAGTTCTTCCGAATTTCTCTAGTACCTTCATTGACTCTATATCATCCTCAGTTAGCTTGAAGTCAAAGACATCTGCATTTTCAAGCATTCTTTCCTTGGTTGAGGATTTGGGTAGGGGGATGAATCCATGTTGAATCTGCCAACGTAACAGTACCTGTGCTACGGATTTATTATGTTTATTGGATATTTCAAGCAGAACAGGGTGATCAAATTGTCCTCTTATTAGGGGGCTATAAGCCTCTATAATCATTCTGTGATCCTTGCAATATGAGACTAGATCCCTTTGTACAAATTGTGGATGTAGCTCGATTTGATTTACCATAGGTGCAATGGTAGCAGTATCCAAAAGGACATCCATATGGGTCTCTAAGAAGTTACTTACACCAATTGCCTTAACTTTTCCGGCTCTATACAATTCTTCGAAAGCTCTCCATGTTCCTTCATTTGCCTCTATCCATGAATCCCGTATAGAATAAGGTCTTGGCCAGTGTATAAGGTATAAATCTACATACTCTATATCCAGCCTATTCATGGAAATTTCAAATTCTTTCATGGTGTTCTCATAACCGTGTCCAGCATTACTTAATTTTGTTGTCACGAATAATTCGCTTCTTTTTAGACCAGAATTACGGACTGCCTTACCCACAGACACCTCATTTTTATAGCTATGAGCTGTGTCAATATGACGATATCCACAATCAATGGCAGTCTTAATAATATCCACAGTAGTATCATCATTTGCCAATTTCCATGTTCCAAATCCTATGCAGGGGATTTTATTACCGTTGGATAAAACATAACTGTCTTGAATATTATCCATAATATTTCCTCCTTCCAAAAAGCAAAATCCTGTGTATAAGTAACTTTCAATAAGATTTAAGCATAATGATAGCATAGGTAATTTTATGTAACAATATTCTTTCCCATACTATTCATGTACTTTTTAATGCATGTTTATTTAACCAAAGAGCTACGCCATCCTTAATGTTTTCATCTATTATACCATCTGCCCTTTCCTTTAATCCATCAATTGCATTCTTAACTGCATAGTTAGTATCACAGGCTTCAAATAGGGATATATCATTTTGGTTATCACCAAAACCAATAATTCTATCTAAAGAAAGATAACTACGAAGGAATTTCACTGCATGATATTTTGATGCTTTGTTAGAAAAAATCTCCAGATAACATATATTAGGATCATAATTATCTTGGCAAAGTACACTATTTATGTTGGGTAAGTCATTAATTAATAGATTTATTTGTTCTAAGTTGGCTTTGGAATCCATAAGAGTAAAATATATTATTGTTTCATTAATACACTGAGAGAAATTGTCTATAAGGGTAAAAGATTTATTGTACTTGTATACACGTTCCTGATGGAAAGCTCTTAGGGCATGATTAGTCAAGTCTTCGTAATATGTATTAAACTTGCCCATATCTAGGGTATATAAAAAACCTTTTAGATTATTTTTTTCGATTATATCTATTAAAATACGGGCATTCTCCTTACTAAAGGATTCAACCTTAATATATTCTTCCTTTGAAGTGTCATAGATGCAGGCTCCATTCATTAATACAATAGGCAGTTTAAGATTAAGATCTTTTAATATGTACTTGGCTGAAGCTATACTTCTTGCTGTAGCCACAGTGATGAGTACCCCATCATCTATTAATTTATTGATTATGGATATTGTTTTATTTGATAGTTCTGCCTTATGGTTAAGCAAAGTACCATCCAAATCTGTTATATAAAGTGTTTTCATACTTTTACCATTCCTCATTAGAAAGAAAATTTATAAGTATATAATATTTATTTTTATTATATCACATATTTTCAATGAATATCTTGATACCGATTAGTAGTAAAAGGATTCCGCCCCCCAGCTTGGCTCTTACACCTAATAAGACTCCAAATTTTCTACCGATGTAGACTCCCATAGCACAGCATAAAAATGTGATAAGCCCTATAATAACGGATGTAGAAGATATGTCAGCATTAATTGCTGATAAGCTGACACCAACGGCTAAGGCGTCAATACTGGTGGCAATACCCTGAATAATAAGATTTCCTACAGAGAAAATGTTTCTAGGTGCACATGGGCATTCTGGATTTTTATGCTCTTTAAAGGCCTCTATGATCATATTCAAGCCGATAGCTCCAAGTAAGAATAAAGCTACATAATGCTGATATCTGGATATGATTTCAGTAAAGTAATTACCCAATATAAATCCAAGTATGGGCATCATTCCTTGAAAAGCGCCAAAGGTAAATGCGGTTGCAAATACATTTTTTTTAGTTATTTTACTGCTACACATACCATTTGTAATTGAAACTGCAAATGCATCTGTAGCAAGGCAAAAGGCAAGAAGTATCTGTGTTATAAAATCCATAATTGTATATCCTTTCAGTTTAGTACCATTATATATAAAACTCATGGATGGAGTGGAGCCATGCATGAGTCTAGTTATCAGGTAAGTCTAGTTTGCCATAAGAATGCATATAGATAATGACTTACACACTTTATCATATAAATAATTTTAGTGCAAGATTTGTCTGTATAATTTATATGCTAACTTGTATTTAAATAATATATATTTTTTACTAAGCATTTAATTAATGTAAGACTTCTTAACTCATTGTGCTTGCTAATGGCTATATAATAATATAAAATATTCATATATAAGTTACTTAGTATAAAGGAGACCAAGATGAGAGATTATGTTATTGTGAGCGATGCAACTTTGGATTTACCTTATTCTATTATTAATGATTTAGGTATCAGAGTTATTCCCATGGGGATAGAAATTGATGGTGTAACATATGAATACCATCCAGATGAAAAGGAACTAAAGATAGAAGTATTTTATAATAAATTAAAAGAATCAGCAGATACTCATACAACACAAATTACACCTATGACATTTACTGAATATTTTAAGAGTATTTTAAAGGAGAGTCTAGATATACTTTACATAGGATTTTCATCGGGATTAAGTGGAACATTCTCAGCAGCTAAGCTGGCTATAGAGGAGTTACAACAGGATTACCCCGATAGTAAAATCTATGCTATTGACTCAAAATGTGCTTCTATAGGAGAGGGACTGCTGGTATACCATGCTGCGATGCAGAAAAAGAATGGTCTTACCATAGATGAACTTATGGAATGGGTTGAAGAACATAAGTATGATTCCAGGCATTGGTTTACTGTTAAAGATTTGTTTTATCTTAAAAGGGGTGGACGAGTAACTTCCCTAGAGGCAGTGGTAGGAACTGCTCTTAGAATTCGGCCTGTACTTAGTACCGATATGGATGGAAAGCTTAAGGTGGTTACTAAGATTAGAGGAACAAAAGCAGAGATGGAGTTCTTAATTGGCCGAATGGTAAAGGAGGGTGTTGACCTATCTTCTCAGACAGTAATTGTAGGTCATGCTGATAATCTAGAACAAGCAAGGAAGTTGGAGAGGCAAATTAGAGAAATGGGTGTAGTTAAGGATGTAATCGTAACATCTATAGGACCTATTATTGGAACCCATACAGGTCCTGGTATGTTGGCCTTGGTATATATGGGGAAGAATTGTGACCTATAAAGGTATTTAATTTAGTATACATATAAGAAATAAGTGTCTAGAAACGGAGTATACCATGGATGATAAAGATAACAACAATATGACCGAGTACATTCAGATTAAACCATATAAAAAGGATGCAACTTATTCATATACATTAGGGGCATTTCCTACCTACGAGTTAATATTAAGCAAGCCTGAGCTTGTATATAAGGTGCTGGTAAGCTCAAGCTATACTGATATGGATAGCCTAAGCTTACTATGTAATAAATATCATATTCCTATTGAAACAAATAACAAACTCATTAACAGATTAAGTAATAAAGAAAATTGCTATGTTGCAGGAGTCTTTAATAAGTATACCTGTAAGCTTTCAAAGGACAAGCCCCATATTGTACTGGTAAATCCCAGTAATATGGGGAATTTGGGAACGATTATAAGGACCATAGTGGGATTTGGTATCTATGATATAGCTATAATACTCCCTGGAGCAGATATATATAATCCCAAGACTGTTAGGGCATCAATGGGTGCTTTATTTAAACTTAATTTCCAGCTTTTTGATTCCTTTGATGAATATCGTATGCAATATCCACATCATGATATCTTTACATTTATGCTAAATGGGGAAAATACTTTAAATATAAAGGATTGTCCAAAAAGTAAGCTGTTTTCATTGGTATTTGGAAACGAAGCGACAGGTCTTGATGATTCTTTTCTAAATGTGGGTGAAAGCATTATGATACCACAGTCCCCTGATGTCGATTCCTTAAATTTAACTATTGCAGTTGGAGTTGGGACATATGTATTCGTTAATCATAATAACTAAAATTATAATAGGAGGATATGTATGAAGCTTAATTACAAAAGGACTTTTTTTGTGGGATTTGCCTTTTTATCAATTTGTGCGTTTTGGGAAATGTATGAAAATGTTATACCTAAGATGCTGGAGGGAACATTTGGCCTGGGAGAAACTGTGGTAGGAGCAATTATGGCTATTGATAATGTACTTGCCTTATTCCTGCTTCCCCTAGTAGGTGCTCTATCGGACAAGGTACATACCCGTATAGGAAAGAGGATGCCTTTTATACTTGGAGGTACTTTAGTGGCATCTATATTTATTCTTATCTTACCTATAGCGGATTTTAAAGCTAATCTTGTTCTATTTATGTTAGCTCTTGGTATAGTATTAGTTGCCATGGCATCATATAGATCCCCTGCGGTAGCCTTGATGCCTGATGTTACACCAAAACCCCTAAGAAGTAAAGCCAATGCCATTATTAATCTAATGGGAACCTTAGGTGGAATATATTCCTTGGGGGCTATATTTTTCCTCTATAAAGATGACGGAAGTATCAATCTTTCTGTATTTATAAGTGTAGTTATACTTATGTTACTATCAGTTGTTTTCTTATTTATAACAATTAATGAAAACAAACTTAGTCAAAAGGCAAGAGAAGAGGAAAAAGCATTAACAGATAGTGGCCAAGAAGCAGTCAATGATTCCTCAAAAGTAACAGAAAAAATGCCTGCTGACGTTAGACGTAGCTTCATACTTATCTTGGCATCGATTTTCTTATGGTTTTTTGCCTATAATGCTGTTAAGACTGCATTTTCTAGATATGCTGACAAGGTATGGGGATATGGTGGCGGAACATTTACTCAACCTTTAATGGTAGCCTTTGGGGCTGCCCTAGTGGCTTATATTCCTATCGGCATTATCTCAAGTAAGATTGGTAGAAAAAAGACAATCATTGGGGGAATTGTAATAATAACTTTATCCTATCTATGTGGCTTTTTATTTAAGGAAGCTTCGCCCTTAATTAATGTGATATTTGCATTTACAGGAATAGGCTGGGCCTCCATTAATGTTAATTCCTACCCCATGGTGGTGGAGATGTGCAAAAGCTCAGATACAGGTAAATATACTGGCTATTATTATACCTGTTCAATGGCTTCTCAGATAATTACTCCAATTGTGTCTGGTTTTCTTTTGGAGAATGTGGGATATAGAACATTATTTCCTTATGCCGTAATATTTTCTCTAGCTTCTTTATACACCATGCTATTTGTAAAACACGGAGATTCTAAGCCGCCAAGATATAAAAAGAAAGAAGAAGCAAATATGTAATATATAGCATTTATTTTTAAACTTAAGATGTAAGTATCGGGTCTTGACTATATATTGACATAATGGATTAACCTATATTCAAGGAGAAAATTAAATGTTATTAAATTTGTTTATTCTTATAGTGGTACTGGTTATACTTTATCTGCTTGCTATTATGCCCAAGCTTAGGAAAAATCCTAAGCTTGAAGCTTTTGATGGTTGGTTTTATGCTCATAGAGGTTTACATGATAATAAGTCTGGGGCACCAGAGAATTCCTTGGCAGCTTTTAGGCTGGCCATAGAGCAAGGTTTTGGTATTGAGCTTGACGTGCAGATTACAAAGGATAGGGTGGCAGTTGTTCATCATGACTATGATTTGATTCGTTCTTGTGGTGTGGACAAGAAGATTGCTGATATGGAATATGAGGAGTTAAAAGAGTACAGATTGTTTCAATCAGAAGAAAGAATTCCTACTTTTAGTGAGGTCCTTGACTTGGTTCAAGAAAAAGTTCCTCTAATTGTAGAACTAAAAATACCTTGGAAACCTGATAATACCTGTATAGCTGTTGCAAAGGATTTGGAAGAGTATAAGGGAGTATATTGTATAGAATCATTTAATCCATTTGGTTTAGGCTGGTATAAGAAGCATTATCCCCAGGTGTTGAGAGGCCAACTATCTACTGATTTTAATAAAGAAAAAATTGAAGGCAGTAAAACACAATATTTTATACTAAAGCATCTATTATTTAACTTTCATACTAAACCGGATTTTATAGCCTATCAACAAAAGTATAAAAAAGGACTATCTTTTAGTATATGTAGAAAACTATATAAATCAAAAGCAGTGGCATGGACTATACAATCTGAGCAGGAATTATTAAGTTGTAGGGGTTATTTTGATTTGTTTATCTTTGAGGACTTTATTCCCCGAAAAACTATTTAATAGAATAAATTCTATTTTACTGGAAATGATTTTGATATCAGGTATTAGATGGAGGCTTAGAATGTTTAAGAAACTGCTATTTTGGTTTGGAGGAACCGTAGTAGGATTTTCTAACTTGATTCTTCGGCCAAGAACGGTTTCCAGTGATAAAGAATTTAAGATGGGGATTAAGTTAGGAAGATTTGATGAGGAT
>JAAYRE010000021.1 GCA_012518935.1 Clostridiales bacterium | reverse complement strand
CCATATTCATCACCTAGATAGAAATAGTACAAAAGTCCACCGGGTGAATAATCGCCATTAGCAGTATAAGTAGGCTCAGCCATAATGGCAGGAAATAGATTCACCAGCAACATACCAAATGCAATAGGTATGAGTAAAAGCGGTTCATAATCTTTTTTAATCGCCAAATAAAGTAGACCACAAGCAACAGCAATCATAATGACATTTTTATAGGTTATCTGATTTAAACCAGATGCTTCAGCTAAGTTTATTAACGTATTTAAAATATAGTCCATAATTTAGTTCTCCCTTTATATAGTGATTTACTGTTGAATATAGTAATAATTAATTCATAGTAGCTAGTAAATCTCCTGCTTCAACTGATTGACCAGAACTTACATTAATACTAGACACAGTACCATCTTCGGGAGCAACAATTTCATTCTCCATCTTCATGGCTTCGAGTATAAGAATTACCTCACCTTTCTTAACAGTAGTACCAACATTTGCTATTATGGAAATTATCTTACCAGGCATAGGTGAACTAACTTTTATATTACCAGCAGAACCAGATGCTACAGGAGCAGGCGCTGATTTGGCAACAGGTTCTGATTGTTGTATAGGAGCCTTAGGAGCTGGTGTTACAGGAGCCTTAGGAGCTGGTGCTGCATATGATACACCACTTGTACTACTTTCTTCTACTGAAACCTCATAGGTATTGCCATTAACAGTAATTGTATAATATTTCATGATTATAATCCTCCTTGTTATCTGAATATAATAAACCGTCTTAAATGATAATATGATAACTATCTATTATTAATTTTACGTATTGAACGGACTATAAAACCTCCGGTTAAAACATCATATGAATTCTCTGATTCAAAAGCAGTAATTGCAGCTGTAATTACTGCTACCAGTTCTTGATCATTCATTAAATTAGCTTCTTCCCTACTTATTATCTGTGCAATTGTATCGTCTACAGGAGTAGAATTAACTTTAGACTCTTTCTTAGAAGGTCTTTCACCTGTAAGAAGGGGCAAAAACTTAAATATACTTATAATAAGTATAATTAAAGTTAAAACAGCAAATGTAATACCCATGCCAAGCAAAGTGTTTAATGATGCTAATTTTAACCTATCAGATAAAGGTTCCTGCGAAAGAAGGATCATAGATTTTGATATACCGTTATAAAATATTGTCATAATTGAAATCAAACCTTTCTTCGATGAATTTATTAAAATGAACCATGCTTTCTAACAGGTCTTGCTTCGATTTTGGAATACAGCATTTCAAATGCATATATTACATGCTTTCTAACTGTTTCCGGTTCAATAATATTATCAACATATCCCCGTTTTGCAGCTGACTGTGCTCCGTTTTGAAGGGAAGCATACTGGGAAGATTTTTCATTAAGAACTTCTCCTGTTTCACCCTCATATATAATCTGAGCAGCTAATTTAGCATCCATCATACCGATTTCAGCATTTGGTAAAGCAAACACATAGTCTGCTCCTATATGTTTTGAATTCATTGAGATATAAGCACTGCCATATGCCTTACCTATAACAAGATTAATCTTAGGTATAGTTGCATCTGAAAAAGCATAGGTTAGTTCAGCTACAGCTTTTGCTATGGTTTTTTCTTCATTAACATCAGCCTTATAGCCACTTACATTAGTTAATGTAAGTACAGGAATATGGAAGGCATCACAAAAGCGAACAAAGGCAGCTGCTTTCTTGCAACCATCTGTACTAAGAGTAGAATCAAACACTTCCACTGGATTTCCTGAGTCATCTAATATCTTAGTACGATTTGCAATAGCACCTACAGTTGCTCCGTTTAGTTTAATAAAACCGGTAACCATTTCTTTAGCATAGTTAGGTTTTAACTCGAAGAAATAATGGCTATCAGAAATATCAATTATAGCTATTTTTGTATCTTCCAATTCTTGCTCAAAAGCAGGGACAAGTCGATTTAAATCATCACTGCAATCAGAAAAACAACCGTCATCTTCATTATTAGACGGAAGAATAGCAACAAGTTCACGAATTTTATCTAATACATCAGCGTCAGTTTCACCTATATAATCCACAGTGCCAGATTGGGAATTAAACTTAGCACTTGAGGTATCTAACTTCTGCTTATAATTACCCTGTAATGAATCAGGGGTTTGCAAGAAAAATCTTGCATTATTCTCTTCAATAAAAACAAAATCACTTAAGGATGTCATGACAGCCTGTCCACCGCCACAATTGCCAAATATGGCAGATATCTGCGGAATAACTCCTGAAGCCATAACTTGCTTTTGGTAGATGCTTCCAAGGCCATTTAATGCATCAGTAGCTTCCTGTAATCTCATACCTGTTGAATCAATTAATCCAATAACAGGAGCTCCACACTTAAGTGCCAAATCATAAACTTGAGCAATTTTTTTGGCATGCATCTCACCAAGGGAACCACCTAAAGATGATGAATCCTGACTGTATACATATACAGGTTTGCCATGGATAAGTCCATAGCCGGTAATAACGCCATCGCCAGGTATTTCTTTTTGCTCAAGGTTAAAGTCTGTACTTCTCTTGGTTACGAATGCACCGACTTCAACAAAACTTTTGTCATCAAGCAATGAATTTATTCTTTCTCTTGCTGATAGTTGTGCTGTTATAGACATTTTCAGCCCTCCATTTTTCAGAATGTAGTATTAATCCAATTTTATGCCAATTTTATTGTATTACAAAATAGTATAAAATGCAAGTCGCACCGACGAAAACTTTGTTAATAAATTGTCAGATGCTATTTATTCTTTTAAATATGTCTGTATTTTATCTATATCAAAACCTTTACGATATAAGGATGCAATAAGCTTTTGCTTCTCTTTCCAAGATAAAGATGAAATATTATTATATTTTTTATGAACTGCCCTTTGTATAGCAATCATTTCAGGATCACTTTCATCCTCAAAGTTAATATATTCATCAAAAATAATCTTTTCTAAAACAGTCTTATTTATACCTTTCTTTAATAGATTTGTTTTAATTGCCAGCTTGCTTTTGTTTAACTTGTGGGTACGAATATAATTTGAAGTATATCTCTCGTCATTGATATAATTATATTTTTCTAGATAATCTATAGTCATATCTATAATCTCATCAGTGTAATATCCATCTTTTAACTTTAATCTAATTTCTTTCTCTGTCTTGTCAACACGTTTAAGGGTAGCCAGGGCTTTTTGCTTTGCCCGGCGATATACGGTTTCCTCAATTATTCTTTCATATAGACTTGGTGTTATCTCGCATCCTTCTTTTAATTGGTAGTTTCTAATATCTTGACTATAAAATAAGAATATGAAGTTCTCGTCTGCATATATAAGAAATGCTAATTTGTTCTTGCCTCTACCTATATTGATTTCTTCTATTTTTGTTATTATCATATTAAGCTCCATTAAAAATATAGAAAAGTAAAAAAGCTGCCCTATCATGTAAGGGAATGTTATACCCTAATGATTCGGACAGCTAAAATATATTCTAATTATTCCTCTATAGCTTCAACATATTTTGTTACAGGATTTAAACCAAAATGTTCTCTGACTTTTCCATATATCTCATCAAAAATATCAGGATTTTCTGAAAGATATTGCTTGGCGTTCTCTCTGCCCTGTCCTATCTTATTATTATTGTAGGAATACCATGCACCGCTCTTATTAATAACATCTATATTAGATGCCAAATCTAGAATGTCTCCTTCTTTGGATATGCCCTTGCCAAACATAATATCAAATTCAGCTTCTTTAAATGGAGGTGCAATCTTATTCTTTACAATCTTAATACGGGTACGATTACCGGTAACTTCTCCAGCCTGCTTTATTGATTCGATTCTACGAACATCTAGACGAACAGAAGCATAGAATTTAAGAGCACGGCCTCCTGTAGTAGTCTCAGGATTACCAAACATAACACCAATTTTTTCACGAAGTTGATTAATAAAAACAACTGTACATTGTGACTTGCTAATGATAGCTGTAAGTTTTCTAAGAGCCTGGGACATAAGTCTTGCCTGAAGTCCCATATGAGAATCTCCCATCTCTCCGTCAATCTCAGCTTTTGGAACTAATGCAGCAACAGAGTCTACTATAACAATATCAACAGCTCCTGAACGTACCATGGTCTCAGTAATCTCCAGAGCCTGCTCCCCACAGTCAGGTTGTGAAATATATAAATTATCAATATCTACTCCTATGTTCTTAGCGTAGTTGGGATCCAAGGCATGCTCTGCATCTATAAATCCTGCAATACCGCCTAATTTCTGAACTTCAGCTACCATATGTAATGCAACCGTAGTCTTACCAGATGATTCAGGACCATAGATTTCAATAATTCTTCCCTTAGGAATGCCACCTTGCCCAAGGGCAATATCCAAACTAATTGATCCTGTAGGAATTGTTTCAACATTCATATTCTTACTAGTGTCCCCAAGTTTCATAATGGAGCCCTTACCAAACTGCTTCTCTATCTGAGCGACTGCAGTTTCTAAGGCTTTGATTTTATCGTCTTTAGCCATATAAACCTCCCTAATGCCATATAGGCATCTAATTATAATAATATAAGCACATCAATCCTCAATCTCGTGTATTAATTATTCCGAACTAATGTTCTGTTATAATATTAACCTATTATAACAAGGATGTCAACTTCTTTAAATAATATATTTCTTTGCTGTATTTATCTTGAAATTATATGAAAGGTGGGAAACCTATGAATTAGATTTATAGAATATAAAGATAAGATTATTATATCAATTCTAAAATCTAATGTAAATATATTCCACTCCTAAATAATAGCCAAAAAAATATTAAAGAATATGTAAATATGCCAAAGCTACTATCTCAAACTGTAATAGCAGGAAGTATTATTGCATTATTATTCAGATAAGATATTAGTATATACAACTAGGTTGACATAGCTTAGGAGCATACCCTTCCTTTATAAGGGCATCTACAATTTGTTGTTTATGTTCGTGACCAAAGGTTTCCATAGTAATTGTAAGTTCAACAGCACTATTACGATTCAAACTAACGAATTGGTTATGTTCTAGTTTTATAACATTACCTTGCTCCCTGGCAATTATAGTGGCAACATTAACTAATTCTCCTGGACGGTCGGGAAGTTGCACAGATACGGTAAAGATGCGGCCTCTCTGAATTAAGCCATGCTGAACAACGGAAGACACAGTAATTATATCCATGTTTCCGCCACTTAAGATACAGGCAATCTTTTTATTCTTACATTTTAAATGTTTTAGGGCTGCAACTGTAAGAAGTCCTGAATTTTCTACTACCATTTTATGGTTTTCTATCATATCAAGGAAATTAACTATAAGTTCACTGTCATCGACGGTAATAATATCATCCACGTATTTTTGTATATATGGGAAAATAATATCACCGGGGGTCTTTACGGCAGTACCATCAGCAATTGTATCCACATCATCTATGGTTACAATATGACCTGCTTTTAGAGATTCTTTCATGCAAGCAGCACCAGCAGGTTCTACACCTATAACCTTAATATTGGGATTCAATTGTTTGGCTAGGGCAGATACTCCTGCCAAAAGACCACCGCCACCTACAGGCGCCAGTATAATATCTATTGTAGGTAAATCTTTGAAGATTTCCATGGCGATTGAACCTTGTCCTGTGGCAATATCAAGGTCATTAAAGGGATGAATAAAAGTATATCCCTTCTCTTCTGCTAACTTATAAGCATAATTACAGGCATCATCATATACATCTCCATGTAGTATTACCTCTGCACCATAACTCTTAGTTCTATTGACCTTAATAAGGGGAGTTGTGTTCGGCATAACAATAATAGCCTTGACATTGTAGAGTTTTGCTGCATAGGCAACACCTTGGGCATGATTACCTGCAGAAGCAGTTATTAATCCCTTTTCTCTTTCTTTCTTTGAGAGTGTACTGATTTTGTAATAGGCACCTCTAACCTTATAAGCTCCAGTGTATTGCATATTCTCAGGCTTTAAATATACCTTGTTACCTGATGTTTCACTAAAGTACTCACTATAAATTAGTTTTGTACGCAGGGTAACTTTTTTGACCGCTTCTGTTGCTTCTTCGAACTTATCCAAATTCATCGTAATCCTCCTCATTCTACTTTAAGACTGTTTCATAATCTATTCGTTCTTTTGAAACAGTGCATTTACAAAATCTTTTGCATTAAACTTCTGTAAATCATCAATCTGTTCTCCGATTCCAATATATTTAACAGGAACATTTAGCTCTGATTGTATGGCAATAGCTATACCACCCTTTGCTGTCCCGTCTAGTTTTGTAATAACAATGCCAGTTATATCAGCAACTTCATTAAATTCCTTAGCTTGAGCCAAAGCGTTTTGACCAGTGGTTCCATCAAGAACCACAAGGGTTTCACGATATGCATCGGGACATTCTCTCTCGATTACCCTATTAATTTTTTTAAGCTCCTCCATAAGATTCTTTTTATTATGAAGTCTTCCGGCAGTATCACATATAAGTACATCGGCATTTCTTGATTTAAAGGCTGATACAGCATCATAGACAACAGCAGCAGGGTCAGATCCTTCCTTTTGTGCAATAATATCAACATTGGCTCTATGGGACCACTCGGTTAATTGTTCAATAGCCGCAGCCCTAAAGGTATCTGCTGCTGCTATTATAACTTTTTTACCTTGATTTTTTAGTTGACCTGCAAGCTTTCCCACAGTAGTGGTCTTACCAACACCATTTACACCTATTACAAGTATGATGGACTTTTTATTCTCAAATTCATATGCTGTTTCATTAACATCCATCTGTTCTTTAATACTATTTATTAAAATATCCCTGCATTCCATAGGATCTTTAATTTTGTTTTCTTTTACTTTAATCTTGAGATTATCAAGAATCTCTACAGTTGTTCTAACTCCCAAATCTGCCATTATTAATGTTTCTTCCAGTTCTTCATAAAAGTCTTCGTCTATACTGGAAAAACCACTGAAAATGGCATCAAAACCTTGTGCAATACTGTCCCGTGTCTTCGAGAGTCCTTTAATAAGTTTGCTAAAAAAGCCTGTTTTATTTTCTCCCATATATGCCTCCATTATCTCGTATATTATATTTATTATTTATCTAATTCATTTTCAATTAAGTTGACGGATACCAGGGTAGATACACCTTTTTCCTGCATGGTAATTCCATATAAAATATCAGCGGCAGCCATGGTATTTCTTCTATGGGTTATTATTATAAATTGGGTATCCTTAGATAACTTTTGCAGATATTTTGCAAATCGTTTAACGTTTGAATCATCTAAAGCCGCCTCAATCTCATCTAAAAGACAAAATGGTGATGGTTTTAGATTTAAGATTGCAAATAACAAGGATATAGCCGTCAATGCCTTCTCGCCACCTGATAATTGCATCATATTCTGTAACTTCTTTCCTGGTGGTTGAGCAATAATATGGATTCCCGCTTCTAATACATCATCACTGGCTGTTAGCTCTAAGTCTGCCTTACCACCACCAAACAGTTCCTTAAATACCATATCAAATTGTTTCTTAATAGCCTCAAATTGCTGCTCAAACTGGGATTTCATTTCCTTATCTAACTCATCAATAATCTTTAACAAGGCTGCTTCTGCTTGAATTAGATCATCCCGTTGAGTCGTGAGAAATTCATAGCGCTCTGAAAGATTTTTATAATCCTCAATAGAATTTACATTCACATCTCCTAATTCTTTTATCTTTACCTTTATCTCTTGTATGGATTTCTTGGCTGCGGTAAAACTTATCTCCTTATTACAGGGAAATTCTGATGCAGTAGTATATGTAAGACCATACTCATCCCACATATAATTCATCTGCTGGTCAATTTGCTCCAAGAGCTTTTCTTTTTGACTTGTAAGTCTCATGATTTCCTTATCCAAGTCATGTAATCTTAAGGAAAGCTCATCTCTTTTATCAAAGAAATTTTTATGAACTTTAGTAATTTCATCTCTTTCCTTATTCTGTTTTTCTATCTTTTCTTTAAGTATTAGTATGTTTTCTTTTGTCTCATTTATTGCATTTTCGGCCTGGGTAATGGTTGATTTTTTCTCTTGAACAGCCTTAACAGCTTTTTGAATATCTGCATTAATTGATGCCTCTTCATTATATAATTTTTCTATTTCACCTTTTATACGATAAACATTCTCCATTATAAAGCTGTTGTTTTGCTCAAGTCCTGATAATTCAAGTCTTAGGGCTGAGGCCTTTTCATTTGAGCTAGCTTCAATTTCTCTCTCTTTTACTAAAAGACTATTTATTTCTTCTATCCTATGCTCTTTTTCTGTATTCTTAGCAAGATTTTCAGATAATGAAACTTTTAAGTTATCAAGATTTTGATTAAGTTCTATAATCTGTTTTTCAATTTCTTCTAGCTCCCTTGTATAATCATGGAATACAGCTTCTGCTTCAGTCTTCTTTGCAATAATTTGGTCCAGATTCATCTTGGCAGTGTTTTGTAGTAAATACTTTTCCTGCAATAAACCTTTAATTTCATTAAGGTGGTTTATCTGGCTAGCATTCTTTTCTTTATCTTTTTCCATAGCCATAACATAAGCCTGGGTTTGCTTTTCTAAATCCTTAATTGCCTCTTCTAAGGCTTCAATTTCCCTCCGTCTTCCCAAAAGGTTACTTGAATTTTTATAAGCTCCTCCAGAGATGGAGCCTCCTGGAGTTAAGGAATCCCCTTCTAGGGTTACTATTCGCAGAGAATAATTATGTTTTCTAGCAATATGGGTAGCATTATCAATGTTATCTACTACGATTATTCTTCCTAATAGATAAGTGATTAATGCATTATACTTATTATCAGCTTCCACTAGGGTGCTAGCAAGCCCTATGGCACCATGTTCCTTTAATGCTTTATGATTATGTAAGTTCCTGGAGGATGATATATTGGTTAATGGTAGAAATGTTGCTCTTCCATACTTATTGGACTTTAAATAGGCAATTAAATCCTTAGCAGTTTGCTCATCCTCAGTTACGATATTTTGTATGGTCTGCCCAAGTGCAGTTTCTATGGCGGTTTCATATTCCTTATCTGTCTTTATGATATCTGCCACCACACCCACAATACCTGGTTTTGAAGATTTAAGCTCCATTACTCTTTTTATACTGTTACCATAGCCTTCATATCTCTCAGTTAAATTAATTAATGATTCAAGCTTTGATTTTTCTATATGATAACGTCTTTGAAGTTCATTTATCCTTCCACTTGTGTTATCTATAGAAGCATGAGTATCCTTAATACTTTTTTCTAAATTAGCACTTTCATTTGTCAAATTTATAATTTCATTAGAAACTTGCTTTAAATCTTCTGTATATTTACTAATTTCCTCATGAAGAAGTCCTTCTTCGCTCTTGCTTTTTAAAATTTTCTGATTAAGTTGAGCCTTACGGATATTATTCTGCTCCAGCATGGTTTCATATCGTTGCATGTTGCTCTTAATAGCAGAATTATCATTTAAACATTCAAAAATAGCATTGTTACAATCTTCAATCTCTTTAGCATATTTGGCAATATTCTCTCTGGTTTCTTCCAGTCCAAGTAAAGCCTCACTTAAGACATCATCTAAGTTGGCTATTTTTATATCAATTTTCTCTTTTTCCTCTAAATATTCATCCTTCTCTTTAATTTTAATAAGAATTTCTTGCTCACTTTGATGTACCCTATCCTGATAGTACTGATCATTTTGAAGAAGTGAATTTATTTGTTCATTAAGGAGCTTGATTTCACCTTCAGCTTTTTCATTTTTTAGTAGCAATTCATTATAGGAGGCCTTATCCATTTCTATTCTAAGGTCATAATCTTCCAGTTGAAGCTCCAGTCTTTTGTATTCTTCCTTGGTATTCTCATGTTCTTTCTTAGTTGCCTCCAAATCTTCTGAAGCTATGGAAAGCTTTCTTTCTATATCGTCCTTATTACTGCGGATTTTATCATATTCTTTTAAAAACAAGGAAACTTCAAGATCCTTAAGCTCTTCTTTGTATTTTAAATATTCTTTTGCGATTTCAGATTGTTTTTCTAAAGGCCCTAATTGCCTTGATATTTCATTAATTATATCAGAGACCCGAGATAGGTTCAGTCTTTCTTCTTGAAGGTTCTTTTCTGCGGCATACTTCCTATGCTTGAACTTTACTATGCCGGCAGCCTCATCAAATAATTCTCTTCTATCTTCAGGTTTTCCACTTAAGATCTTATCAATCTGACCTTGTCCTATTATGGAATAACCTTCTTTACCTATACCGGTATCCATAAATAATTCCTGTATATCTTTTAATCTACAAGAAGAACCATTAATCAAATATTCACTTTCTCCGGAACGATATACTCTTCTAGCTACAGTTATTTCTTCGAAATCTAAGGGAAGTTTATGATCGGAATTATCCAAAGTTAGGACAACATATGCATAGCCTAAAGGTTTCCTGCTTTCAGTACCTGAAAAGATAACATCCTCCATCTTAGATCCCCTAAGCTGTTTAGCACTTTGTTCTCCTAATACCCAGCGAACTGCATCAGCTATATTACTTTTTCCACTGCCATTGGGACCTACGATAGCAATAATACCATCATTGAATTCAAGTGTCATTTTATTTGCAAAGGATTTAAACCCATGTACTTCTATACTTTTTAAATACATTTATGTTCTCCAATCCGTATATTAATGTATGTCTTACTACTTTTTCTTTTGTAGCTTTATTATGGCTTGCTGAGCCGCTTCTTGCTCTGCAGCTTTTTTAGTTTTACCTTTTCCAACACCTAGCCTTTCATTTCCTACATATAAAGCTGTTGTAAAAGATTTGTCATGGTCTGGTCCATCTTCTGAGATAAGTTTATAATGAATTTTTGCCTTATTATTATGGTTTTGAACGATTTCTTGTAAGATAGTCTTGCTATCGAAAAAGAGTTCTTTATTTGATACCTTTTTTAGAATATTATTCTTAATAAACTCTTTTGCACTAGTAAAACCACCGTCAAGATATATAGCTCCAATAATAGCTTCCAAAGAATCCGATAGAATAGAATCCCGGTTACGTCCTCCGGAGGAATCCTCCCCCTTTCCTAGTAAGAGAAATTCTCCAATGCCTAAATCCTTTGCACATGAAGATAAAGTCTGCTCACAAACAATACTTGCCCTTAATTTTGTTAAGTCTCCTTCTTTCAAATCACCATAACTTAGGTAAACATATTCACTGGTAATTAACTCTAGCACTGCATCACCGAGAAATTCAAGTCTTTCATTATTGTCTTCTTTATTCATCCGCATTTCATTTGAGTAGGAGCTATGGGTTAAGGCATGAAGAAGAAGTCCAGAATCTTTAAAACTATATCCCATCCTATCTTCAAGTATATTAAGTGAAATGTTGGTTTTTTTGGGTGAATCCATTAAAGACCTCCTTTTATGACCATTTATTTTGCTTATTTTTAAGATAAAAGCCCATTAAATAAGGCAAACCTTACTCATAGGGCTTTTACATAATAATGATAATTAATTAAATTAATTAATAGCATTCTTAATTTGTTCTACTGCATCCCCAACAGTTAAAATATTTTCTGCATCCTCATTTGAAATGTCAACATCAAATTCTTCTTCAATACCCATAATAATTTGAAATACATCAAGAGAATCTGCACCAAGATCATCAACAAAGGTAGTTTCCATGGTAATCTCATCTGCTTCTACATTCAATACTTCACTGATTATTTTTTGTATCTTTTCAAATTCCATAATTATCACCCTTCTTTATAAATTTTTATTCATTGTTATTATTAATTTCATTTTCACTTAAGCTTTCTTCAATTTGTTTATTAATTCTTAACTCTGTAAAGGTTACACACTGTAATATTGAATTTCTAACTTCATTGCTTGTTGAACTGCCATGGGTTTTTACAACTAAACCCTTTAATCCTAATAAGGGAGCTCCGCCATAGGATGAGGCGTCAAATGCTTTTAAGGTCTTTTTTAAAGCAGACTTACTTAATAGAGCACCAATTTTGCTTTTCCATGTGCTCATTAAGCCTTCCTTAACTTTCTTCATAAGAGCCATTCCTAGCCCTTCGTAAAGCTTAAGTATTACATTACCTACAAAGGCTTCGCAGACTATTACATCTGCAGCACCATAAGGGATTTCTCTTGCTTCAATGCTACCTATAAAGTTTATATCAGTAGCTTCCTTTAGTAAAGGGAAAGTTTCCTTAACCAACATATTTCCCTTTTCTTCTTCTGCACCAATATTTACAATCGCTACTCTTGGATTCTTTATTCCTACCACATTTTCAAAATAAATAGAACCGATTTTCGCAAATTGTACTAAATGAGAAGGTCTAGCATCCACGTTAGCACCACAGTCTATTAGCAATGACACTCCATTAATTGTGGGGATAATTGGGGCCAAAGGGGGTCTTTGTACACCTTTTATCCGTCCTATAATCAACTGTCCACCTGCAAGGACTGCACCAGTACTTCCAGCAGATACGAAGGCATCAGCCTCACCATTTTTAACTAGGTTTAATGCAACAACGATTGAGGAATTCCTTTTTCTACGAATTGCCATTACAGGAGCCTCATTATTCGAGATAGTATCTTCAGCATTAACTATAATTATTCTATCCTTATCATAATCATATCCTTCTAGTGAGCTCTTAATAACATCCTCTTTGCCCACAAGAATAACCTTAATGTCTTTTTTATCCTTAGTAGCAAGAACAGCACCCTTAATTATTTCATGTGGAGCATTATCCCCTCCCATTGCATCAAGAGCAACAGTAATCGTCTTTTGCATATTCACTCCTATCTGCATATATAATATATGCTATATAATATACGCTATATAATATACGCTATTTTATTAGCATATATGGTCTTAGCTAACTATATTAATTATGTAACATAGCTAATCTATAAAACAATATACTAGATATCATATTAAAAATCAATATATAAAATACTATAAAAGTGTCTTAAGGTACTCATCCTTAAAAAGGGGCCTTTCAAAACTTCAAAGGAACACGTCTGCACTCCTAATAGTTTTGAAATAGCCCCTTGTAAACTAGTAGTTTGGATATTGAGTCTTATACTTCATGTAGAAAAATGAACTAAGGCTTTGAAAGCCCAGTTGTGTTGCTCCAAGCATCTGCTCAGTGCTTCCTACAAACAAAAGTCCTTTATCTTTTAATGCATTATAAAACTTATTATATATACGATTCTTTGCATCATCAGTAAAATATATAAGTACATTGCGACATACTATAAGGTCGCAATTATCAGGATATGTGTCCATAATCAAATCATGGTGTCTAAATTCCACGCAAGACTTGATTTCATCTGATATTTGATAAGATCTTTCGTCAATTTTTGTGAAATGATCCTTTATAAACTGGGGTGGAAGCTCTTTTAAACTCTTTTTATTATATATACCTATCTTAGCCTTTTCCATTACCAACCTATCTATGTCTGTAGCAATAATCTTAATCATATTTAAGGGAATATATTTGGCCAGTAACATAACTAGGGAATATGGCTCATCACCTGTGGAACAGGCCGCACTCCAAATCTTTAAATCTTTGCCAAAATTATTGAATAAATATGGTAGGATCTTTTCTTCTAACATGGCCCATTGTTCTGGATTACGATAAAATTCTGATACATTAATAGTTATATAATTGATAAATTCATTATAAAAAACCTTATCTGTTTTTAAAACTCCCACATAACTAGCGTATGAATCAATCCCATGTTTTGTAATCAAAGAGTCAATGCGACGTTTCATCTGACGTTCTTTATATGAATTCAAATCTATCTTCGTTAATTGAAAAATATATTCTTTGAACCTTTCGTAGCTGCCAAGCACATCAGTATCTCCTTTGTCATTTGCTAATATAAAGATTGGGCCTTTATGCTTCTTCAGAAGAATCATCTGCATCAGCAGAAGTGGCTTCATCAGTTTTATCTTCATTAGCATCAACAGGACTTGCATCCTCAGCTTTAACTTCGTCTGTATCAGCAGGGCTTGCTTCCTTGGCAACTTCATCAGCTTCTGCTGATACAGTATCTGCCTCTTGCTCAGCTTCCTCTGGTGAATTCATAGCCTTAATGCTTAAGCTGATTTTTCTCTCATCCTTATTAAATTCTACAACCTTAGCTGTAACTTCCTGACCAATGGATAATACATTGGAGGGCTTTTCAACATGTTCCTTGGAAATCTGGGAAACATGTAAAAGAGCATCAATACCGGGTTCTAATTCAATAAAGGCACCAAAATCTGTCATACGTGCAACCTTACCGGTTACAATATTCCCGTTACCGTATTTTTCTTCTGCTGTAATCCAAGGATTTTCATCTTCAAACTTCATACTTAGAGCAATCTTCTCTCCATTGATGTCCTTAATATAGGTCTTAATAGTATCTCCAATATTAAATAATTTCTTGGGATTCTCTACATGACCCCAAGACATTTCAGAAATATGAAGAAGTCCATCTGCTCCACCTAAATCAATAAAGGCACCAAAATCAGTGATATTTTTAACTGTACCTTCCACTGTCATTCCAACTTCGATTTTCTCAAATAACTCCTTCTTTAATTCTTCTTTCTTTTCAAGAATTAATTGTTTGCGATTACCAATAATTCTTCTTCTTCTAGGATTAAATTCAGTAATAACAAATTCAATCTCCTGACCTGCATACTGAGATAAATCCTTTACATAAGAGTCCGATATAAGGCTGGCAGGTATAAATACTCTTGCCTCGTCTATAATAACACTTAAACCGCCCTTTAATACATCTGCTACTTTTGCAGTAAGAACTTCCTGATTGTTATAGGCTTCTTCTAATCTCTTGTTACCCTTTTCTGCAACAAGACGCTTATAAGTTAGTGCAACTTGTCCTTCTCCATCATTAAGTTTAAGGACCTTAGCCTGCATCTTATCTCCCGGCTTAACAACAGTTGTTAAATCGAGATTTGGTGTATTGGTATATTCATTTTTTGTAATTATACCTTCTGACTTGTAGCCTATATTTAAGATTATTTCATCTTCTTTAACACCCAAGACAATTCCTTCCACAACATCACCGTTGCTGATTTTAACTACATTCTCTTCCTCCAATAATTGTTCAAAACTTTTTTCTGACATAACAGCTAGAACCTCCTTGATAATATTGTGTGGGGTCGAAGCCCCTGCTGTAATACCTACATTCCTGAAAGATTTAAGTAATCTTAAATCTAGGTCACCTGGTTTCTGTATATAGTAAGTATTTTCACATTCTTTTTTGCAAATTTCATAAAGCTTCCTGGTATTGGAGCTTTGCTTACCACCAATTACAATCATTGCATCTGATTTCTTAGCCATCTCATAGGCCTCGGCTTGCCGTGACTGTGTTGCATTGCATATGGTATTTAAAACATATATATCATAACCTTTTTTTGATATAATTTCAACTAATTCTTGAAACCTATTGTAATTAAATGTCGTCTGTGCCACTATACAAAGCTTAGAATCTAAAGAAATATCAAATTCATCTGCATCAGAAATGTTTTCAAGAACAGTATAATTATCATTCATACACCAACCAATAATTCCCTTTACCTCAGGGTGGTTAGGGTCTCCTACAATCACAATATGCCTTTGGTTATTATCATTTACTGTTTTATGAATCTTCTTTACGAAAGGACAAGTTGCATCTACAATTTTATGACCATAGGCTAACATCTCATCGTATAAAGATTTGGAAATACCATGGGAACGTATAATTATTGTACCCTTGGGTATTTCTTTTAATTCTTCTACAGATTCAATTACTTTAACGCCCCGTTTTCGTAAATCTTCAACTACTTCTTCATTATGAATAATGGGTCCATAAGTATAGATTAGGCCTCCATTATTTATTTCATTATATACAAGTTCAACGGCTCGTTTTACTCCAAAACAAAAACCGGCACTTTCTGCTACCTTTATATTCAATAACACACAGCTCCTTATCATGTGAACAGGTTACAATTACTTGTAAATCAAATTCCTATCTAATCTTTTCAAAAAGTTTTATTATGGTATCTGCAACTTCTTCTATAGTCATATAAGAGGAGTCAACCAAAACCGCATCATCAGCCTGTTTTAAGGGAGCAAATTCTCTATTCATATCTCTTATATCCCGCTCTGTGATATCATTTTCTATCTCATCGATATCTGCAGATATACCTCTTTCCTTAAGTTCTAAAAATCTTCTTTTGGCTCTCTCTTTACTGCTGGCAGTAAGATAAATCTTTAAATCAGCCTGGGGAAGAACATAAGTACCAATATCTCTTCCATCCATGATTACATTTGCCCTATTGGCTAGATCTTGTTGAAGCTCCACTAGCTTTAGCCTAACAGCTTGATAAATAGAGATGGCACTGGCCATATTGCCTACTTCCTCAGTACGAATTAATCCATTTACATTCTCACCATTGAGTATGATTTGTTGCTCCTTATCTTTGTATTCAATAGATACATCCACATGACCACATGCTTTTTCTATATTATCTTTATCTATTGACTCTATATTATTACGGATAAAGTATAAAGCCATAGCCCTATACATAGCTCCGGTGTCCACATATATGAAATTTAGATGTTTAGCCACTTTTTTTGCAATAGTGCTTTTTCCTGCACCAGCAGGTCCGTCAATTGCTATACTGTAATACTTCATACGATGCCTCCAGTTTTATATTATTATTAATCCATAGGCAGATTAGAAACTTATATATTGCCCAATCTTAACTTAGTCAATAATACTTGCGGCACTCTTACCTGCCAAATATCCCGTTGACCAGGCAATCTGAAGATTAAATCCACCAGTTAAAGCATCCAGGTCAAGAACCTCTCCTGCAAAATACATATTTTTAATTAGCTTTGACTCCATGGTTGAAGGATTGATTTCCTTAATATTAACTCCACCTTTTGTTATTACAGCTTGATTATATGGAGCCAGCTTAGTAATATTAAAAGTGAAATTCTTAAGAAGATTCACTAATCCTAATCTCTCTTCCTTGGTAATGGAATTAACTTGTTTATCAGGATCTATATAACTTAGACGAATAATAACATCTATTAGTTTATTTGGCAATAGTTGGCCTAAGGAATTTTTAAATTGCTTATTCTTTGCTTCATTAAAATCACGGAGTATCCTTGCATCCAACTGTTTATGTGAAAGAGCTGGTTTTAAGTCTATACTTAATCTGACAGAAGCTTTAGAGTCCATATAAGGAATAATATAGCGACTTGTACTAAGAATGACAGGTCCACTAAGTCCAAAATGGGTAAATAGTAATTCTCCAAAATCACTGTATATCTTCTTGTTTCCCGAATAAGCTGTTATGGCAATGTTTTTTAAGGATAAGCCCATTAAATCTTTAATAAAGTTCTCAGCTACATATAAGGGCACCAAGGAAGGTGATAGTTCTGTCACAGAGTGACCGAATTTTTTAGCAAATTTAAAACCGTCACCGGTAGATCCTGTTAGGGGGTAAGAAAGACCTCCTGTAGCTATTATTATAGCATCCCCAAAAAACACTTCTTTAGAATTGTTTAATTTTATACCCTTAAAAATCTTATTTTCACATATTATATCTATTACTTCTGATCTATAACTAATCTCAACTCCCAAACGATTAAGTTCATCTCTTAGTACAGCTATAACATCTGAGGACTTATCTGATAATGGAAAAACCCTGTTACCCCGTTCAACCTTGGTCTTTAAGCCAAGATCTTCGAAAAATTCAAGGGTGTCTTCAGTGCTTAGTTCTTGAAAAGACCGATATAAGAATTTCGGGTTTGATATGACATTATTAAAGAAGGTATCTCTATCACAAGCATTGGTTAGATTACATCTGCCCTTGCCTGTTATATAAAGCTTCTTACCAAGCTTTTCATTCTTCTCAAATATTGTTACCTTATGTCCTTTTCTTGCAGCTACTATAGCTGCCATCATACCAGAGGCTCCGCCTCCGATTACAAATATTTTGGCCATGGATACCACCTACTTTATAGATTAATCAAGGATAACATATAATTAGGTAATTGTCGATACTATAAAAAAATGAGCTGTCGTATAACATATAAGGTCGTATATATGGTTCATCACACACTGATTAGTAGTACAGCTATTGTTCTCCTAAATGTGCATGATTGTACATATATACGACCTCGAAAGCTACGACAGCTTGTTAATTTATATAAATTTTAGTCTTCATGATATACTTCATCTACATCAAGCTCTATATGTCCGCTAGAATAAGGTCCGCCTTCTACTTGATATATGACCTTATGGTAGTCATCAAGATTATCAGTAAGGCTCTGTGCTAACGCATTAAGTATAGCAGTCTCAAAACCAGCACCTACATTATTAAGGGGTGGTTGGTCTGAATAAAAACTTACAATAACAGCATCACCATCTGTTTTTACACTTTCAATTCCCACAAGAAGTGATTGGTCAGCCATGGCGTCAACCACTCTGTCCACAATTAACTTAGGAGTTATCTCTTCATCAGCAGGAACCAAAGCTGTAACAGGTTCAAGATTAGAATTACTATTAACTGTAAAAATGATTAACTCAATATTTTCTATCGGTTGAATTTTAGTAGCAGGTTCTTCCTTATCTAACTCATCATTATTATCATTGTTAGAGGATAATGTATCAAGAACCTTATCTGTTTGGTCATCTTCTTTATTAGTATCATCATTTTCAACTTTATCTAACTCATCAGAAATATTATATGGTTTTAATCTTACATTATTACATCCTGTAAGCATTAGAATACCTACTAATATTAGTATCAATACTAAGTATTTATTGTATTGTTTCATAGTGACCTCCTTTCAAGAAACTTAACAATAATTATTCTTATTTGAATAATTAAACTATTGATTGATAATAGAATACCCTAGAACTGTGTCATTTCTATGGTATTATTTTATATTAAGTAATTTATTTATAAGTTAAAATACTTCTTCGAATTAAATCTAAGGCTGCCACAACACTTCTTTCTCTGACCCTTTTTCTATTCCCCTTAAAATTACATTCTATTACATTAATATGTCCCATAAGGCTACAAGCTATATATACTAGCCCTACTGGTTTTTCCTTTGACCCTCCACCTGGTCCTGCAATGCCCGTAACCGCAACTGCCACACTGGCCCCTGACACATTAGCAGCTCCTATGGCCATTTCCTTGGCAGTTTCCTGACTTACTGCACCATAAGTATTTAGAGTATTTGGATTTACATTAAGATTTTTTATTTTTGCTTTATTTGAATAGGTAATATAGCCTTCCATATATACATCGGAGGCTCCAGCTACATTTATAATTCTTCCTCCTAATAATCCCCCGGTGCAGGATTCTGCTGTGCATAAGGTTAACTTCTTATCTTTTAGTAACTTTACAACCACATCTTCTAAGGTTTCATCCTCATTTTCAGAGTAGATATTATCAGCAAAACGCACTTCCAACTCCTTAAGGATAGGGGTTATAAGAGAATTTGCCTCATCAGTATTGTTTGCAGATGCCGTAATACGAAAATGCACCTCTCCATTTTTGGCATAAGGTGCAATAGTGGGATTACTTTGATTATTAATTAAATCTATAATCATGGTTTCAGCCTTAGCCTCACCGATTCCACATATTTTCACCATCTTGGTTACAAATACTTTATCCTGAAGTTTCTTCAAGTATGGCAATATACTCTTCTCAAACATTGGAATCAACTCACTGGGTGGTCCCGGCAATAAGATAAATATTTTATTATCATCTTCCACAATGTATCCAGGGGCTGTACCATTATCATTGTCTACAACAGTAGAGCCATTAATTTTCAAGGCTTGTTTCCAGTTGTTATCTGTAATTTTATATAATTCTTCTGACATTTCTTTATCACTAGAAGCTGCATTATGAAAATATGACATAATCCTATCTTTGGAATGGTCATCCATAATCAGTTCTCTATCCAGGACTTTAGCTAGAGTTTCCTTGCTTATGTCATCAGTTGTAGGACCCAGTCCGCCGGTAAGGATAATGATATCTGCCCTTTGTAAGGCAACTTTTATTGCCTCATATAGGCGGATTTCATTATCTCCAACAGTAATTTGATGATATAGTGAAAAGCCCAGTCCTGCACATTGAACAGCCAGATAATTGGCATTAGTATTTATTATGTTACCAAGAAGTAACTCCGTACCTACACTAATTAATTCAACAGTCATCAATAAAGCCTTCTTTCAATTATTTAAGATTCCCATTAGATAATAGCTGACGGTTTTTATATAGATAATCCACTAATGATATAACAGTTAAAGCCGTTGCCAAATATATTGATATAATTTCAAGCAAATTAAAAAAGGGATAATCCAAGTTAACTATTAATAAAACACTCATTACAACTTGAACATTAGTCTTTATCTTTCCCCACCAGCTGGCAGCTAATACAACATTATTATCAGATGCTATAAGTCTAAAACCACTTATTATAAATTCCCTGGCTATAATAATAATTGCTATCCAGCTTGACATTTGATCGAATTCTACAAAACAAATCAAGGCAGAACAAACCAAGAGTTTATCAGCTAAAGGATCCATAAACTTTCCGAAATTAGTAATCAAATTACGCTTCCTTGCAATATATCCATCAATTGCATCTGTTATGGCAGCCACTGTAAATATTATTGCGGCTATTAATCTTCCATATGGTATAGCTGTTACCAACATAAATATCAGATATATAGGTATCATTAGAACCCTGGCAATTGTAATCTTATTTGGCAAATTCATCATCTGCACTTCCTTTCACAATTTCTCCTATTAAATCATAGTTGCTGGCTCCAGTGACCTTTACTTTTAGTATGTCTCCGGATATAAGCTCCTCATGGGAATTTACGAAAATATAACCATCAACCCCGGGAGTATCCATATAAGTTCTTCCTACATAAACATCATCTTTATCAATAATTCTTCCGTCAATTATAACATCATATACCCGGCCTATATGAAAGGATGATCTTTCAAATACTAGGGACTGTTGAAGCTCCATTAATTCCTGTTGTCTTCTTTCCTTTACATTTTCTTTAATCTGAGGTGTTAACAAGGCTGCTGGTGTATCCTCTTCTTGTGAATAGGTAAAGACACCCAGACGATCAAATTTCTGACTTTTTACAAAATCCATTAATTCTTTATGTTCCTCCTCAGTTTCAGTTGGAAAACCAGTGATTAAGGTGGTCCTAAGAGCTATGTTAGGTATATTACTTCTTAACTGATTTATAATTCTTATTAAATCTTCTTTGTTGGTTCTTCTGCCCATTAATTTTAAAATTCTATCAGAGCAATGTTGAATGGGAATATCAAGATACTTGCATATCTTAGATTCTTTAGCTATTGTATCTATTAATTCAGGTGTAATCTCCTCCGGATAGCAATAAAGTATTCGAATCCAATCAATACCTGGGATATCACATAATTTCTCAAGTAAATTAGGTAAGGTCTTTTTACCGTATAAGTCAAGGCCATATAAGGTGGTTTCCTGAGCAACAATTATTAGCTCCTTTATACCCTGAGATGCAAGATACTCAGCCTCAGAAATCAAATCCTCCATAGGTCTACTTCTATAATTTCCTCTTACCTTAGGTATAATGCAGTAGGTACAATGCTTATTACATCCTTCAGCAATTTTTAGATAAGAATAATGGCTTCCTGTTGATAATTGTCTTTTTGATGTTACTTTAGGTAGTTCGGTTAAGTCGGCAAAATATGTATACTTTTTACCCCCAATTACTTGTTCAATCACCTTTACGATTTCTGTAAAGGAAGCAGTTCCAAGAAGGGCATCTACCTCGGGGATTTCTTCTAATATCTCATCCTTGTATCTTTCTGCCAAACAACCAGTAACTATTAAGGCCTTAAGTTTTCCTATCTTTTTGTATCGGGCCATCTCTAGGATTGCTTCAATACTTTCCTCTTTAGCATCATTTATAAAGCAGCAGGTGTTTACAATAATAACATCAGCTACTGCCTCGTCATCAGTAATATTGTGTCCATAATCCTTTAGGATTCCTAACATGTTCTCACTGTCTACTAGGTTTTTGTCACAACCTAATGATATAAAAAATATGTCCATATAATCTCCATTTATTATTATTATTTTACTCTACCACCTATACATTCTAACAGTTATGTATGGTTTAAACAAGATTTATTTAAACCATTGCTGATTCTACGCAATTATACATTAACATTGCTATGGTCATAGGACCTACTCCACCAGGTACAGGGGTTATAGCAGAAACCTTATCTACTACATCATCATAATCCACATCACCACATAGTTTGTTATTCTCATCCCGGTGCATTCCCACATCAATTACAACAGCACCTTCTTTTACATATTCTTTTGTTATAAATTTAGCTTTTCCTATGGCTACAATAAGTATATCAGCCCTACTTGCAATTTTATCAAGTTCTTTAGTTCTGGAATGGCATACAGTTACTGTAGCATTTTCTCTTAACATAAGCATGGCCATAGGTTTTCCGACTATATTGCTTCTTCCTATTATGACACATTCTTTTCCCTCAATCGATATATTATAACGGTTTAATAATTGTATAACACCTGCAGGAGTACATGAAATGAATCCTTTTTGTCCAATGCTTAATCTGCCAACGCTTTGTGGATGAAAACCATCTACATCTTTATCAGGAGAAATTGCTTGTATAATTCTATCCTCATCAATGTGTTTTGGCAAGGGCAATTGAACTAATATTCCGTTTACATT
>JAAYRE010000209.1 GCA_012518935.1 Clostridiales bacterium | reverse complement strand
CCTAAGGTAATTATGTTGGATGAACCAACATCAGCCTTGGATAAGGAAAATGGCTATAATGTTATCCACAATATTGTTAATTTTTGTAAGAGCAAAGATATTGCTGTAATTATAATTAGTCATGATAGTCATCTTACTGAAACCTTCGGAGAAAACATAATCCACATCGGAGGGGAGGCTGCAAAATGAATAGTATAATTAGACTGGACATATTTCATTTTAGCCTAATCTATATTCTATTACTTATTATTTTAGCTATTATGAAAAAATCAAAAATTAAACAGTCAAAACTTTTGCTATTAGCCAGCTTTCGTATGACCATTCAATTAGTACTGGCAGGCTTGATTCTCACTTATATATTTGGCAATCCTCACCCTGTCTTTGTAGTCATATATCTAATTAGTATGATTGCTTTCTCTGTCCATAGGGTGTTATCTAAAAATAAGAGCATAAATAATAAGTTTAAATGGGCTATAACTTTATCATTGGCATTTTCAGGGGTATTTGTTCTTGGATATTTTGTGATAGTCGTCGTTGGGAAAAGTTTCTTTAATCCACAGTATACCATCCCCCTTGCTGGAATGATAATCGGTAATTCTATGACAGGAGTTACCTTGGGGATGAAAACATTTACTGAAAATATAAAAAATCAGAAGAACAAGATTGAAGCCTTACAAAACCTAGGTGTTACTCCAAGAAAAATTCTTCTACCCTTTGTTAACAATGCACTTGAAACAGCACTTCTACCAACTATGAATAATATGCTTGGTATGGGAATCATATCCCTACCGGGAATGATGACCGGACAAATATTATCAGGTACAGCACCGACTACAGCCATAATGTACCAGATTGCAATCATGATAGCCATCTGTACAGCCGTATGTTTAACAGTATTTTGCTCACTGACTTTTGGTTATAAGACCTTGTATAATAATCGCAATCAAATTGAATTGTAATAGGTACAGAATATAAATAGTGCCAGGTACAGTTGGCAGATTGTCAACTGTACCTGGCACCATATTTACTTTTCCTGTGGATATTCAAGACCCCAGTCTTTTCTTATACTATCCATTATTTTCATTATTTCAAGTGTATCTTTTAGTGGGAGCTTATCACTTTCCAACTTATTTTCTCTCAAGCAGTTGTTTACTTCATATGCTTCATACTCGTATCCATTTTCATGGTGTGGTTTTTTAAAAGACTCTATTAATTCATTCTTATGGTTATATAGATAGGCTTCCTCTGCAGACCAAAATTTTGGAACTACAATTTTGCCTTCTTCACCGATAATCATGGCGTCATAACCTGTTTCAATAGCTACTGATGAGCTTAAATCTGCCAGAACACCATCATTATATTTCATAATAATAACATTCTGTTCATCTACATTGGTTATGCCAAATTCTGCACTACTGATAATCTCATCCGGTAATCTATCCATCATGTGAACCACATAAGTTATTGGATAAACACCTACATCTAATAGGGCTCCACCAGCCAAATCAGGATTATAAAGCCGACTGTTGGGATCAAATGGTGCCTTATAACCAAATGATACACGAAAATATCTAATCTTCCCTATCCTCCCATCCTTGATCCACTGTTTTACTTTAATAGTTGCAGGAAGAAATTTCGTCCACATGGCTTCCATAATGAATACTTTATGCTCCTTGGCAAGAGAAATCAAATATTCACTCTCTGAGGCATTTATGGTAAATGGTTTTTCACAAAGAACTGCTTTACCATTCTTGATACATAGCTCTGCATTGGCCTTGTGCTCTGTATGGGGAGTCCCTATATAGATAACCTCTATATCAGCATCTTTTACCATATCTTCATAACTACCAAATGCTTTTTCTATTTGAAATTTATCAGCAAATTCTTTTGCCTTACTAAGACTTCTTGAGGCTACACCCACAAGCTTAGTATTCTCCATAGATTTTAATGCTGTAGCAAATGTTGTGGAAATTGTTCCGGTTCCGATAATACCCCATTTTATTTCTTTCATTAGCAATACCTCCTAGTATAGTCCTAACAAGTTCTTAGATTTTAAATATAGCATTAGTATATCCTTTTATCAATATCTGTTATTAAGTGGACAAGCAAACCCAAAAAAGATATAATGTATAACTTAGTTGCAAACTTACTTAAGGCATTTATTAAGTATGATAAATAGCAAAACTTAATATACTATAAAATAAACCACCAGGGAGAACATGATGAAAAAAAAGATTTTACGTATATTTATACCTATAGCACTACTCTTCCTTATAACAGAATCCTTGCATACATTTGTTCCAGAAAGCGACAAAACCAATTCTTCAATATTAAAGGTACATATTATTGATGTAGGTCAAGGTGATGCTATTCTAATCGAGTCAGATAATCAATATATGCTAATAGATGCAGGAGAGAAAGGAATGTCAAACATTGTAATAGATTACTTGGAAGAAACAGGGGTAAATGAGCTGGATTATGTCATAGCAACCCATCCCCATAGCGACCACATTGGAGGACTGGCAGATGTAATAGACTATTATCATGTAGACAAGATCATAATGCCTGATGTGGTACATACCTCAAAAACATTTGAAAATTTGTTGGATACTATTTCTGAAAATGAATTGAAGATAACAAAGCCAATAATAGGCAATGAATATACCATAGGTGAAGCTACCTTTGTAATAATTGCACCAAATAGCTCATACTATGATGCCCTTAACAACTATAGCGTAGGAATTAAGCTTATATATAAGGAAAATTCATTTATATTCGCAGGAGACGCCGAGAAAGAATCAGAGTATGAAATGCTTGAATGTGGAATCGACCTTGATGCCGATGTACTAAAGCTTAGTCACCACGGCTCTACCACCAGTAGTAGCCAGCGTTTTCTTGATGCAGTAACACCATCTATAGCTATTGTTAGTGCAGGCATAGATAACCAATACGGTCACCCCCATGCTGAAATTCTACAAGCAATCAAGGAGAGAAAAATAACACTTTACAGAACTGATAAAGAGGGTACAATTATCCTGAAGGCTGATGGTGAAAATATTGTAGCTGTAACTTCACGACAAAGGGAGTAAGAGTGGCTTGCCAGCACAGGGATAGGAATTTGTAATATATTACCTAGCACTGGAAATGAGGTTAAACATGAAAAAATATATAGTGGATAGATTTGAAGGTAATTATGCCGTATGCGAAGATGAAAATAATATATCAGTTAACATAAAAAGAAACCATCTACCTATAGAAACCAAAGAAGGTGATTGCCTTATTATGAAGGATGATGGTAACTTCTATATTGATTATGAATCAAAAGTAACTAGAATTCAGAATATCCGTAAAAAACTTAATGACCTTTTTGAATGATATAACTGATATTAATAAGCAGCTTTATAGTATATTTTTTAACAAACTTTATTGAAAATATCTTCTTCCTAAGGTAAAATTATGTCGACTTAAATAAATTTTGGGAGGACTTTATATGAAAAAGAAAGCTGTTTTATTTACTATGATTTTTGTTATTATGCTACAGGTTATTGCCTGCAGTCCAAGGGATTGTAAAGCCAAAGACTGTTCTGAGGAAGTGTATAAGGATGGTCTTTGTGAAGAGCATTAT
>JAAYRE010000208.1 GCA_012518935.1 Clostridiales bacterium | reverse complement strand
ATTCTGACTTTGAGCGTAGAGGATTTTATGTTAAGGGGATTTTTGATGTCAACCCCAAGCTTATTGGCCTCTCAATTAGAGGAATAGAGGTAAAAAGCATAGATGATATGGAAGAGTTTGTTAAAATGAACCAGATTGATATAGCAGCCCTAACCTTACCTAAGGCACAAGCACCTCAAATAGCTACTAAACTAGCTGAGTGGGGTATAAAAGGAATGTGGAACTTTGCTCCAACAGATTATCATTTACCAAATGAAGTGGTTGTCGAAAATGTTCATTTAGCAGAAAGTTTAATGAAATTATCCTATAAGCTATCTGAAAAGAATAATTCTGCCGATAAAAAATAAAACATCTTCATAAAAGGCTGGTCTTCATATGAGAAAAAGATATAAGGATAAAGATATCAACTCTAAAATAAAGAATGTAAAGGTACCAATTCTTACCTTGGATTCCAGATGGCATGAATTATTTCCAGATGAGAAAAAAACTAGGCTTATTAGTGAGCTTGAGCAGAAGGTCAATGATCTTTTAAAATTACAGGGAAAATTAGTTAATGATATAAAGGATATGAAAAAACTAAAAAAGACCTTATTAAAAGAAATAGTTGTTAATATGGATATAAAAAATGACATTGTAAGTAGATCCAAGGAAAAGAAGCTGACTCAGAACAAACGCTTAATTAATGAGTTGAATGAGAAGATAGATACTTCCTCGGAACAGCTTTCTGAACTGCCATATAAGATAAGGGAGGCCAATGCAGAGCTCCTATCAGAAAGTATAAGAAACTGTTATGAAAGAATTCATTCTAATAAAGAAGAACTTGATAAAATATCCGCTTGGATTATGAATACCAGAGAAGAGTTGAAGGTAAAGATTCTTATGAAACATGACATGGAAGCTATTAATGAAAAAATATATACCTATTTACATGATATATTAGGGCCTGAAGTTATTGATATGTTTGATAATAATCCTTGATTAAGGAATGGTAAAGTTGATAATAGGAATAGGAATAGATTTAATTGAAATTGATAGGGTTACCAAAGCCTGTGAAAAAGAAGGCTTTTTGAAACGATGCTTTACAGAAGATGAAATCAAACTAATAGGGGGTAAGTGGTCAAAGGCTGCTGGTAATTTTGCAGTGAAAGAAGCAGTGTCTAAGATGTTTGGTACAGGATTTAGAGGGATTTCTCTAAGGGAGATTGAGGTACTTCGTGATAAATTGGGGAAGCCCTATGTTAACTTGTATGGGAAAGCAGCAGAATATGCAAAACAACAAGGAATAACAAGAGTTCATGTATCTATAACCAATACTAAGGAATATGCCAATGCATTTGTTATAGGTGAGAATCATATGGCTTTGTCTTGATATTGAAGTGGGGCAATAGGATGGAATATATAGTAGATTCGAATGAAATGAAAGAAATAGATGATTATACTATGAAGGAAATAGGTATTCCTTCTCTAGTTCTAATGGAAAGAGCTGCAACTTCGGTTGTTGATATAATGAAAGATATTATAAAAAAAGAAGACCGTATCCTGGTGGTGTGCGGTCCCGGAAATAATGGAGCAGATGGAGTAGCAGCTGGTAGAATCCTGTATATACAGGGCTTCAAGGTTGCAATTTTTTTGCCTTTTGAGAGAGATAAATGTAGTGCTGAGATGAAGGTACAATTAAATATTGCAACCAATTTAGGAATAAGTATTAATAACAGTATCAATATAAATGAATATAATATAATAATTGACGGGATTTTTGGGATAGGGTTATCAAAGCCCATAACCGAAAACCTTTCAGATATTATTAATGAAATCAACCAAGCAGATAACAAGGTGTTTTCAGTTGATATACCTTCTGGAATATCAACTGATACTGGCAAAGTATTGAATGTGGCAATTAAGGCTGACTATACCATAACCTTTGGCTATATGAAACCTGGTTTAGTCTTATATCCTGGGGCTGATTATGCAGGGAATATTGTTTTGGCAGATATAGGTTTTCCAAAGAAAGCCTTGCAATATGTTAATCCTAGTACCTTTTATTATACCAAGAATGATTTAGATAAGTTACCTCAAAGGAAAAACTACGGGCATAAAGGCACATTTGGAAAGGTCTTGGTAATTGCTGGAGGTGTCGGAATGAGCGGTGCAGCCTATCTTTCTGCTAAAGCAGCCTATAAGATAGGTGCTGGCATGGTAAAAGTCCTAACATCATCTAAGAACCGTGAAATTATACAGACATTACTTCCAGAGGCACTGTTTGCCTCCTGCGATACAGAAGAAGATATCTTAACCAATATTATCTGGGCGGATACCATAGTAATAGGACCTGGACTGGGAGTTACAAATAGCACAGACAAATTACTATCCTTGGTTATAAATCAAGAGAAAGTTCCAGTTATTATAGATGCAGATGCCATTAACCTATTAGCCAGTCAACTTGATGGTCTGCAAGGTACAGTGGAAGATAGGATAAGTAAGTTGCAAAAGATTCTACCTAAACATACAATACTTACTCCCCATCCCTTGGAATTATCAAGGCTTCTGGGGGAAGCACTGTCGGATTTGTCTGATAATATAATTGACATTGCAAATAAATGTTCTTATAATAATGAATTAGTATATGTTATGAAAGATGCTAGAACACTAGTTGCATATTCTAATCAGATATATCTTAACACCTCAGGTAATAATGGAATGGCAACTGCGGGAAGCGGAGATGTGCTTACGGGAGTGATTGCTGGTCTTATTGCACAGGGTATGAGTTCATATGAAGCTGCTTGCCTGGGGGTTTATATTCATGGATTGGCAGGAGATAGGGCAAGAGACAATATAGGAGCTTATTCTGTAATGGCAGGAGATATAGTTGATGCAATAGAGATGGTGCTTCCTAAGAAATCATAATGATAAGTTCAGATTATCCTTAAGAATGAATAAAATTGTTAGTTAGTAAAATAAGATAATCAAACTGTATCATCAAATAATAAGAAACAAGGTGATGATAATTTGGATAGAAATGACTATTATAGAGCACAAGCCAATATTAATCTGGAAGCAATTAAGTCTAATATAATACAGGTTAAAAGTCGATTAAATAGTAATACTAAATTAATGGTAATTGTTAAGGCAGATGCCTATGGACATGGAGCTGTAGAAGTATCAAGAATTTTGGAAAATGGTATGGTGGATGCTTACGGGGTTGCAATTATTGAAGAGGCTATTGAACTTCGAGAGTCTGGTATAACAAAACCCATATTAATTCTTGGGCATACACCTAAAGAACAATTTGAACTTGTAGTAAAGTATGATGTAATGCAGACTGTATATCAATATGATATGGCAGAAAAATTGTCGAAGGAAGCTATTAGACAAGGAAAAACTGCAAAAGTTCATATAAAAATAGATACTGGAATGTCTAGGCTAGGCTTTTGTGATTCTAATGAAAGTATAGGAATAATAAAAGAGATAGCTTCCCTTAAGGGCTTATATATAGACGGAATATTCTCACATTTTGCAAAAGCAGATGAAAGAGATGAAAACAGTGTAAGAAAGCAATTAGATAGATTTGATATATTTACAAAATTATTAGAAGAAGAAGGCATACATATTCCCATCCGACACATATCCAACAGTGCTGCCGTGATAGAATTTCCTCAGGCACAGTACGATATGGTTAGATGTGGGATTGTTACCTATGGTGTTTATCCATCTGAGGCTGTAAATCACCAGGCTTTTAATTTGACACCGGCTATGGAGTTAAAGAGTCATGTGGTTTATATAAAGGAAGTAGAGGAGTCAACTGGTATAAGTTACGGCTCAACATTTGTAACTAATAGAAAATCCAAAGTAGCAACTATACCTATTGGATATGCAGATGGATATTCAAGAAACATGTCTAATATTGGTAAGGTAATTATCAGAGGACAATACGCACCGATAATAGGAAGAATTTGCATGGACTACTTTATGGTAGATGTTACAGATATCAATAATATTAGTCAAGGAGATGTGGTAACTCTTCTTGGACGGGATGGTGAATGTGAAATTACTGTGGAGACTTTGGCAGAATGGTCCCATTCATTCCCTTATGAGATGATATGCACTGTCGGTAAGCGAGTGCCTAGGGTATATTTTCGTCAGTATAAGGACGAAGTATCCGACTGAGCTTATTCATAATAATAATCTGATATCACTTTAGAGAATACACACGAAAAAACTGGCAATAATAAAGGGTAAAGCCTAACATTGGAGTGTGATAAAGTGGTAATTAAACGAGGAGACATCTTTTATGCTGATTTGAGGCCAGTTGTAGGGTCAGAGCAAGGAGGTATTAGACCAGTACTTATTGTACAAAACGATACTGGTAATAAACATAGTCCCACAGTGATCTGTGCGGCAATAACATCAAAGATGAATAAGGCCAAGCTACCCACCCATGTGGAACTTGACTCCCATAGATACGGAATAATTAAGGATTCTGTGATTTTACTAGAACAAGTAAGAACTATTGATAAATCAAGATTGAAAGAAAAAGTGTGTCATTTGGATAGGGATGTATTAAAAAGAGTAGATAAAGCGTTAGTGATTAGTCTATCTTTAGATACATATTTTAAACATATATTATTTTAAAAAGAAGGAAGGGATTTATTTTACAATGGACAGTGACAATCCTTTATGGGGCATAGCAATTATATTAATGCTAATCCTTGTAATGGCAATCATTTCAGGCATGAAGACAGCACTGGAGCATGTCAGTGACAGTAGTGTTAGAAAAAAAGCAGAGCTTGGTGACAAGAAAGCAAACGTTCTATTGGGACTTATGGGATCTGGAACAAGATATCAGATCACCATGGATTTGTTGCTATGTGTATTTGCCATAATAACTGGCATTATTTTTACTATATTTCTTTTACCTGAAATTGAATCAAATATTTTTTCTGTTCTATCTATGATTTTGTTGATTTTTTTAGTCATACTATTTAGTGTAGTCTTGCCTAAAAAAATGGCAATAAAATATGCTGAAAAAATTACTTGCTTTATTTTTAGAATACAACCCCATGAATTTCACGAAAATATTATAGAAGAAGAGATTGTGTCTATGGTAAATGAAGGCCATGAGCAAGGTGTATTTGATGCAGGTAAGGCAGAGATGATTACCAATATTATTGGTCTTGACGATAAGGAAGCAAAGGACATAATGACTCATAAGAAACGCATAAAAGCTATAGATGTTGATATGTCATTAGAAGAGACCTTACAATTTATGCTTGACGAAAACTATTCTAGATATCCCTTATATGCTGATAATTTGGATAATATAATTGGTATACTACATTTGAAGGATGTATTAGGTGCCTACATATCTACTGATGATAAGAAAAAAACCTTACAGGAAATAGCCAGAGAGCCTTATTTTGTACCTGACACTCAAAGTGTAAATCTTTTATTCCATAAAATGCAATCAAACAATATTCATATGGCAATTGTTATAGATGAATATGGTCAGACGTCAGGATTGGTAGCTATGGAGGATTTCCTCGAAGAAATTGTTGGAAATATACAGGATGAATATGATAAGGAAGAGAAATTAATACTTTATGCTGATAAAGATTCATGTGTGGTTAAGAGCTCCATCAGTTTGGAGGATTTAGAAGATGAGCTTGATATAGTAATAGAACATGAAGACTTTGATACCCTTAATGGACTCCTTATATCAATCCTTGATAGAATTCCCACAGACGGTGAAAAGGCTACACTGCAGTATGGTGGTTACCGTTTTGACATTCTTGATACTATGAATAAAATGATAGGAAGAGTTAAAATAACTAAGTTGCCTAAGTCATTAGAACATCCATTAAAAGGGACAGTTTATGAACATGGTTAAACACATTCTTATAAAAAAGCACCGACCATATGGTCGGTGCTTTTTTGGTAAACAACAGGGGTGTTAGTTTACCATAGCGTATAATAGGGTGGGAGTAGAAAGTGTTTTATCACTATCTATAGTCATATTATACAAATCATATGTGACTATTTTGTGAATGATTTATAAAATAAATATAAATTTTATCCAAAATAAATAAAAAAGAGTTTTCAGCCAGCTTTGCTGGTAATATACACTTATTCAAAAAAGAGGATGTCTATCAAGCTTTGCTTGAAGACATCCTCAATCTATAATTAATAAGTAGGGAGGAGGAGAGTGAAAAAAATAGTTTTAACACTTTCTAAGGATATTATATATGGTATTTATGTTCAAAGTATGGATAGAATAAAGACAATTTGTGAACAATTTAGTTCATTTTTATGTCAGATTTGGTAAAAAGCATGTCAAGATAGGTTTTTTATGGCCAACTTATATGATTATCTTGCCCATATCATACATTATGTGTAAAATAATGTTATAAGAATATATTACTAATTGATTCTATATTGAAAGAAGCAGGTAGAAGATATGAGAAAGTTTGGCATTAATGATTATAAGATCAGGACAAAATTACTCCTTATTTATTGTTTTTGTGTGTTAATACCTATTATATTTACTGATGCAATAATAATGTATACTGTTAATAAAAATTATAAAGAAAATCGCTTAAGTGACCTTATTAATACAATGGAGCGGGTAAAGTCTAATTTGGCAGATACTGTAGATGGTTGCATTCTATTTACATATAATTTGTATACAGATGAAAAATTAGATGAGTTTCTTTCCAAGGAATATGTCAGCAATCTGGATTATTACGAAAATTATACTGAGATGCTTAGGTATAATAGTTTAAATTATAACTATAATTATGGGCGTTTGTATAAGATTCTGATATATGCGGATAATGACACTTTAATAAACGGAGGAAGCATTGCAAAACTTAATACAGTCAAGGACGCAGACTGGTACAAAGCATATATTGAAAGCGGACAGGACATATTTTTGTATACTTATTATGATAACGAGAAGAATTATGTACCCGGTAGTGGAACCAGCAGAACCATAAGCATAATTCGTAAGATGGATAGATTTAATACTTTTAATCAAAAGGGAATGGATAAAGTATTAAAGGTGGATTTGGATTATAGTTATATGTTAAAAGATGTGACTAATGAAAAAATTGATGGTAAGTTATTTGTAAGAAACAAGGACTATGTTCTTTTTTCTAATATTCCAGGAACCAGTAGCATGAGGGAATATGAGCTGGCAACAGCGGTAAATGCAGAAGATGCTACCTTGTCCATGACCTTCCAGACAGGATTCCAAGATTGGGAAATCCTTATTATGGCCAAGGATATTCCCTTCTGGTCCGTATTAACAAATAATAAATGGATAATTGCCATAGTACTTTTTAATATTATTTTACCTACAATATTAATTTATTTTGTTGGTAAGTCCATTAGCAAACGGCTTTTACTTATAACTTCTTACATGGGAAAAGTAGAAAAAGAACAATTTGAATTGATTAAGATTAATGAGGGTGAAGATGAAATCGGTAAATTAATTCGTCGTTATAATATGATGGTTCTGAGAATAAAAGAGTTAATTGAGGTTGTATTTAAGGGAAATGCTGAGAAACAATCCTTGGAACTGGCTAAGAAGAATTCAGAATTGAAAGCATTACAAAGTCAGGTGAATCCACATTTTTTATTTAATACTCTTGAAAGTATTAGAATGAGGAGTCTAATTAAGGGAGAAGATGAAACCGCTGATATAATAGGTGAATTAGCCATATTGTTCCGTAAGACAATGAGTTGGGGAGAGGATTACATAACTGTTGAAGAGGAGATGGCCTTTGTTGATAACTATATGCATATCCAAAAATATCGCTATGGGGATAAGATAAAATACTACCATTATGTTATGGATGAGTGTAAAGACTGCAAGATACCTAAGCTTTCCATCAGTACTTTTGTTGAGAATGCCTGTATACACGGAATTGAAACCAGTGAAAAAGAAGGTGTTATCTCTGTAACTGTAACTAAGAATGTTGACAAGCTATTGATAGAAATATCTGATAACGGCAAAGGTATTAGGGAACAAAGGCTTAGTGAGTTAAAGAGTATGATTACCGATGCAGACAGCTCTATGTTAAGTGAATATGATAGTACAGGAATACTTAATTCATTTCTGCGACTTAAGATGTATAGTGATGGTAATATCAAATTTGACATTGATAGTAAATATGATAAGGGGACTGATATTACCATAGAACTTCCATTGACATATGTTAACAATGAAGCAAACCCTATAACAAGTAATAAGGAGGATACAAGTGATGATTAAGGTTATGATTGTTGATGATGAGCCTTATATTAGACAAGGTCTTAGAATATTAATAGACTGGGAAAAGTATGGGTATTGTATATGTGAGGAAGCCGCCAATGGTCAAGAAGCAGTTAATATATTGGAAGATACAGATATAGACTTGGTTATTACTGATATTAAAATGCCCAAGATGGATGGTCTTGACCTTATAAAATATACAAGAGAGCATATATCTAAGAAAATAAAATTTATCATCTTAAGTGGATTTTATGAATTTGAATATGCTAAATTGGCCATAAAATATGATGTGGCTGATTATGTGTTAAAGCCTGTCCAAAGGGATGAGCTTATTAAAGTCTTGGAGGAATATAAGGAAATATATTATCATCAAATTGAGAATTATAAAAAGCAAGAGATATCCAATAAAATCATATTTGACCGTCATTTGGCAAGTCTTGTATCTGGAATAAAAAATAGTGATAGCATAAATTACATAAAAAGACATCTATTTAGTATAGAGAATGTTAGATATATTGGCATCGAATACGATACCAGTATTGATAAGCATGCTAACAAATCCAATGAAGAAAAATCAAAGGAGCAGCAGCAACTGTATGAAGCAATGAAAACATACCTTGGGGATCATTGGTATCATGTATATATTCCTCATAGTAATAACAACGAATTCTATCTTGGTTTCATATACACAAGAGCTTTAGCAGAGGAAGAAAATCTTAGGGAGAAAGAGTATATAAAGAACCTACACGATTCCTTAAGCCATATATTATGTAATAAAATAATTATCTATATAGGGCAGATGGTAAGTGATATTGAGCAAATATCCGAATCATATAAATCTGCTTTGATTGCCAAGAACTTTCAATTATATTCAAGAAAGATGAACATTGCGTTCTATGATGAAATCAAGAACAAAATTAGTAACAATAAATTTTCAGTTGACAAAGAAGTTATTGATCAATTGATTAAAGCAATTGAGATAAATGATACCGGATTAATTGAAAAAAATGTTGATAATCTCTATGAACATTTTAAAGATTTAGTAGCTGATCCTGAGATGATTAAAATAAGTATAGATTATCTGGTGTTTAGTTTGATTAGTTTGGCAAAGGAATTATACTTGGATTTTAATCAAGATGAAGTGTCAAATATAATTAGCCAAAGCGGGTATGACCAGATAGCTGTGCGGGGAAGTGTCAGTCATTTTAAGAAGTTTGCCTTGGAGTTTTCTGATTATCTTAACTCACTAAGACGACATACCTTTGGAGGGGTACTGGTTGATATTGAAAAAGAAATAATCGATAACTATATGGACAACCTAAGTTTAAAATACTTAAGTGAAAAATATTATATTAACAGTGCCTATCTCGGTCAAATTTTTAAGAAACAATTTGGAATTACATTTAAGGATTATCTTAATAATTATAGAATTGACAAGGCCTGTGAAATGCTCCTTAGAGCCGATGATAAAATCTATGAAATTGCTGAAGCAGTTGGCTTTAATAATACAGACTACTTTATTAGTAAGTTTGTACAGCTAAAAGGTACAACGCCCCTTCAGTATAGGTTACAATCCATAAAAAGATAGATATTAATAGAAATTTGTTGGATATAAATATAATTATTTATATTTAAACTATACTTTATACATTGAAGTCCCCAATTAATTTCTTTGCAGGTAGTAAGTATTTCTGGTGGATTGTTGGATTTTCTGTTGTATGGAAAGAAACAGGGTGGAATAGTATCATTTATTTGGCATCTATAACCTCTATCAATCCGGATTTGTATGAAGCGGCTTCTATAGACGGGGCTGGAAGATTTAAGAAGATGTTACATATTACTTTGCCAGGTATTAAGTCAACCATTTTTGTTCTTCTCATCATCAATCTTGGTATGATTATGAATTCCGGCTTTGAGGCACAGCTACAATTAAAAAATGACTTGATTAAAGACACCGCTGAAGTTATTGATACCTATGTACTTAACAAATCTTTCTTTCAAGGTGCAGATTTCTCTTTGGGAACAGCTGCAGGGATATTTAGGAGTGTCCTAAGCATACTCCTAGTTTCGTTTGCAAATAAAACCGCAAAATACTTTGGTCAGGAAAGACTATACTAGGAGGAGGGGATATGATGAAGAGAAGTAAAAAAATTAAAAAAAGTCCATATGATATAGCATTTATAATTATAAATACATTAATACTAACAATTTTCTGTATATTTACCCTATATCCCATCCTAAACACCTTAGCTGTATCATTTAACGAAGCTGTTGATACATTAACAGGAGGAGTACATCTTTGGCCTAGGAAGTGGACATTTGAAAATTATAAAACCGTGTTAAACATGAAAAGTTTGATGCGAGGTGCTTATATATCTGTAATGAGAACAGTTATAGGAACCCTGGCACAAACATTGGTAACAGCTTTACTGGCATATGTATTATCTAGAAAGGAATTTTATTTTAACAGACAAGTATCTTTATTATATGTAATTACTATGTATATCAATGCCGGTATTATACCTACCCTCTTACTATATCAAAAATTGCATTTGACCAATTCGTTTTGGGTATATATAGTTCCCGGTGCGGTATCTGCATTTAACATGATTGTTATTCGTACCTTTATGAACGGTCTTTCCAATAGCTTTGTTGAATCGGCACAGGTGGATGGAGCAGGTCACTTTAGAATATTTTGGCGAATAATATTTCCCCTGTGTAAGCCTGTATTAGCTACAGTGGCACTATTTATTGCAGTTTATCAATGGAATTCATGGTTTGATGTAATGATTTACAATGCTAGAAGAGAAGACTTGACAACCTTACAATATGAGCTGATGAAACTCTTGTCTTCAGTATCACAGCAATCAGGAGACCCTAATGCTATGAAGCATGCGGCAAATATGGTTACACCAGCATCAGTAAGGGCAGCAGCAACCATGGTTACAGCATTACCGATTGTAATGGTATATCCCTTCTTGCAGAGATATTTTGTTAGTGGCTTAACTATAGGGGGAGTTAAAGAATAGATATATCAACAGGGCCACTACTATGTAGCATATATGTTCCCGTTAAGGATGACTTGTGGTTGTATTGGTGTTATATGAATTAATTTGGCAGACTATATATGGTGTCTGCCTTTTTTTAACCTAAGGGTGACTGCTAGCGTTTCACTAGCAAGGCATATCGCCTGTTGTATTAATCCTGCCATATGGAAGGTAATTTAATAAAAGATTTATTTTGCTTGAATTATGTACTGTTCTTATATAAAATGGTACACACAACCATAAAGGAAGAATAGTATAATGAAAATATCTGTAATTTGCGTAGGCAAGCTTAAGGAAAAATATCTTAAAATGGGTATAGATGAATTTAGGAAAAGGCTTGGAAGGTATTGCACCCTGGATATTATAGAGCTTCCTGATGAAAAGACCCCTGATAATGCCAGTGATGCTACATGTGAGGCTATTAAAAAGAAAGAGGGAGATAGGATACTAAAATCTCTTAAGGAAGATTCCTATTGCATAGCTCTAGCCATCCAAGGTAAGAGTCTATCGTCAGAGGAACTAGCTAATCATATGGTCAAGCTATTTGTTTCAGGAAAGAGTCATATTAGTTTTATAATCGGAGGTTCACTTGGTCTCTCGGATGATGTGTTAAGTCGGGCTAATTATCAGTTGAGCTTTTCTAATATGACTTTTCCCCATCAACTGATGCGGCTAATACTACTTGAGCAAATATATAGAGCATATAGAATTATTAACAATGAACCATATCACAAATAAGGAGGAAGGTTATGAACAACTTAGAGTTTGCAATAAAAATGGAACTTGATGGACAAAAGTATTATTTAGAACAGGCTAATAAGAATAAGAGCAATTGGCTTAATAGGGTATTTCTCTTGTTAGCTGAAGCTGAAATGGAGCATGCATCACTGCTTCGTAAGAGATTAAATGATGAAGATTATACATTAAGTAATACTAAAATCTCTGAGATTAAATCAGTATTCCATGGGCTCAAAGATTATAAGGCTAGTGAAATAAGAGAAACTACTCAGTTGGATGTATACCGCCTAGCAGTAGACATTGAAGAAAAAAGCATAAAGCTTTATGAGGACATGTTAAAAGAAGCTACTAATGATAATGACAAGGAGCTTTTTAGGTTTATTATAGAAGAGGAAAATCAACACTTAATCATGTTCGATGAACTTGTAAAAATGGTAAATCGTCCTGAAGAATGGGTGGAATCTGCTGAATTTGGCTTGAGGGAAGACTACTAGAAAATAGTATACATATCTCAAAAGATACTAAGAGGCTAGTTCAAATAAGTGTATATGCATTTTATTATGCATATACACTTATTATGAGCTAGCCTTATTTTTATCTCATATTTTATGCAGGAGAGTATCCAAAGTATCCTAGGATTCCAAGGTAAATACCATAGGCAAAACCATATTGATTATCTCTAAGTTTTTGGGCGTCAGAAGCATTAGTTAAGTAACCCAGTTCTACTAAAATTGAAGGCATATTGGTACGTCTAAGAACATAGAAGGTCTGATTTTCTCTTATGCCATTATTCCTGGTACCGACAGTCTGTACTATACCATCCATTACATGCTGGGCTAGCCAGTTGGACTGAGTTCCATACTGAAAGATATATATCTCAGTTCCATTAATGGCAGGGTTTGGATTGGCATTGCAATGGATGCTAATAAAGAAATGGGCAGGCCATTCATTTGCCATTCGGACTCTTTCTGCTAGACTGGTAGCATTGTTTGTACCTAATACAGTAGTAGCAGTAGGCCTAGACAGCCTTGCTTCAAATCTGGGGTCATTGTTTAATAAGTCAGCTAGATATATACCGACTTGATAAGTAATATCTTGTTCAAGTAAACCGTTACCAGTGGCACCAGCATTATGAAATCCTGTTGGATTGTGACCTTGATCAATAAATATTCTAGTAGCCATAGAGCACTTCCTTTCATAGCTATTTTACACTTGTTATTATTATATTCATCGGTGCCAGGCACTGTTAACATATTGAATACATTATTATTGATAAAACGTCAACAGT
>JAAYRE010000207.1 GCA_012518935.1 Clostridiales bacterium | reverse complement strand
ACCGCTATCTCCCCGGCTGCACGGAAGCTTTTTGACATATTAAAACATCTCAAAAAATTGAGCTGTATGCAAAGTATACGGCTTTTATTTCAGTCTGTCAACCCTCAAGCTTTTCCATTTTATTACGAATTCTCAATTCTTTGAAAAAAGTCTGCAAAATCTTGGTGCATTCATCCTTAAGTACTCCTGTGCTTATTTCCACTTGATGATTGAACTGTTCCATCTGTAATAAATTTAAGATTGAACCAGCACATCCTGCTTTAGGATTCATGGTTCCAATTACAGCCCTTTTAATCCTTGCCTGAACTATTGCTCCTGAGCACATCTGACAAGGCTCCAAGGTAACATATATGGTACAATCCTCCAAACGCCAATCCCCCATAACCTTACTGGCCTTTTTGATTGCAACAAGTTCTGCATGAGCTAGAGTAGTTTTATCAGTATTCCTTTTATTATAACCCCTGCCAATTATCTTATCTTCATAAACAATAACACAGCCAATTGGGACCTCTCCTAACAAATAGGCCTTCTTTGCTTGCTTCAATGCTTCTTTCATATATTTTTCATCTGTCATATCATGATTTCCTTTTCTCTATTTATTAAATCTGTTATTATATATTATATATATTTTTTAAGCAGATTAAAAGCCTAAGCCTTGAAACTCAATCTGCTTATGCCCTGTAATATATATAGAAGGGAGAAGACTATGCAGATTCACGGTTTTAATAAATCCACACTCTTAGATTACCCTAAGCATTTAGCTGCTACAATATTTATTGGCGGCTGTAATATGCGTTGTCCTTTTTGTCATAATGCATCCCTGGTCCTAAGGCCGCAAACCCAACCGACCATTAATCAAAGTGACATCCTAGCCTATCTTAAAAAAAGAAAAAACATCTTGGAAGGAGTGTGCATTACAGGAGGAGAGCCTACTCTATATACAGATATAAGCTTACTAATTGCCAGAATAAAGGAGCTTGGTTTTAAGGTCAAGCTAGATACTAACGGTACAAACCCAGATATAATTAAAGACTTGGTTGATAACAAATTGATAGATTATGTAGCCATGGATATTAAAAACTCTAAAGAAAAATATAAAATAACATCAGGAAATAAAGCCCTCTCCATGGATAACATTGAAGGGAGCGTATCTTTTCTTCTTACTGATAAGGTAGAGTACGAGTTTCGAACTACTATTGTAAATGAATTGCATACCAAAGAGGATATGGATTCTATCGGCATATGGCTTAAGGGGGCTAGGGCATACTATCTCCAAGCATATAAAGATTCCGGCGACATAATTTCTCCGGGATTTTCCGGTCCTTCTAAGGAGACCTTAATTCAATATAAGGATATCTTATCCCCATATATTGAAAACGTATATTTACGTGGTATAGATTAAGAATTAATCAAGTTTAACTTCAATATACCAATAACCAAAATCCCCCTGCCTTACTTCCCTTTTACGTATAGGTTTAAAGCATTCAAATCCAAACATTCTTGCCATGAACCTTTCCCTATCATGATAAATTCCCGGTATTCCTAGAATGTAGTGGCTACCATATTTATCAATAACTTCAGCAAAAATAAGATGATGATAACAATAATATCCATGAAGCAAGAAACTGTTATTACTAAGAACCCATGTGTCTGAAGGTAGAACCCCTATATCCTTAGGCTCTATCTTCACACATCTTGCTACATCACTGTCTTCAAAAGGATAAATTCTAGGATATTTGATAAATATCTTATCTGCCCAAGTATCATTACTAGGTGTATCTGGTATATTGTCATTCTTTACAACATTAAGATTTTGTACATTTTTAGATTCATATTTCTTATATTTATCCACCAAGTCCCATGGATTTACTGGCTCCTTCTCATCACCTAATCTTAATGCTTCACTGGCTCTCCATCCTCCGGGAAGCTTATAGGTAGGCCTTACATCTGCCACCTTACTGGTATCTGTCTCTTTTCCTAGGTCTGCTACCTTATTGGTATCTGTAGCTTTGCTTTCATCTGCTACCTTATCGGCATCTGCTGCTTTGCTTTCATCTGCTACCTTATCGGCATCTGCTGCTTTGCTTTCATCTGCTACCTTATCGGCATCTGCTGCCTTGCTTACATCTGCTACCTTATCGGCATCTGTCGCCTTGCTTGCATCCACCTCTATATCTGTATCGGGCACCTTTCTTATATCTACCACCTTACTTGTATCTATAGCTTTGCCTTCATCTGCTACTTTACTGGTGGATTTGTCCTGCTTGCCAGATGTATAGGCATTGCTCCTTTTTTTAGGATTTAGGGCTTCTAAGACTTCTCCTAGGATAACAGGCTTATCATCCCACTCTGTAGCATAAAATACCTTAGAATTTAAAAAAAGAAGAACCCCTCCTACTCCAGAAAAATCATATCCTGAATTTAGTATGTTATGCTCCTTGGCATTTAACCTACTATCCATCACCTGATTTTTTACAATACTATCCCCCAAATAGAGAAGGTCCATATCCTTTGATGGTCTATGTATTAAATAGGTGGGAAATATTCCATCTAATAACCCTTGGAGTCGCATATTTATTGTAAACTTACACTCCCCGTTTCTTATCTCTACCCTAACATAACCAACATTCTTCTTCTTTACTCCATCCTCGTATTCATACATATAGGATACAAATCTTTTATAATCAGCCAATTAAATCACGCTCCCTTGCTTATTCATAATGATTTGGATTGTTTCATGATTCTATTTAGTATATTCCATGAAATCCATCATTATGACAAACCGGGAGCGTTAGGATTTTATTCTATTGTATCTGACTATGGAGCTCCTGAAGAGACTGTACCCTAGCCATGTTATTTGATTTTGTCTCCTTAATGCCTGCTATGCTGGCCTTGGCAGCTGCCATAGTGGTTACATAGCTGATTTTGCCTTTGATTGCTGCTTTTCTGATATAACTATCATCATCCGCACCTTTTTTATCAATGGGTGTGTTGACAATAATGTCTATTCTTTTATTAGCAATAGCATCAAGAATATCAGGTCTTCCTTTACCTAGCTTATGAATTCTTTCAGCAGGTATATTATTTTTTATAATCTTATCATAGGTTCCGCCTGTGGCAAGGATTTTAAATCCGCATTCTACGAATCCCTGTGCCACTTCTATCATTTCTTCCTTATCCTTATCATTAACACTAATAAGAACTGTTCCTGATAATGGTAGGTTTAGATTGGTTGCTTCCTGGGCTTTATAAAAGGCTTCTCCAAAATTATTGGCCAGTCCCAGCACTTCCCCTGTAGAACGCATCTCTGGACCAAGCACCGGATCTACCTCAGGAAACATATTAAAGGGAAATACTGCTTCCTTAACACCATAATGACTAAATTTCTTATCCCTTAGACTTGGTACAGGAGAGGGTTGCCCTGTAATAGAGCTGACTATAATCTGTGTAGCCAACTTAACCATCTGTATATTACATACCTTAGATACAAGGGGAACAGTTCTAGATGCCCTAGGATTAGCTTCCAATACATAGACCACTCCATCTTCAACAGCATATTGCATATTCATTAAACCACAGACCTTCATTTCCTTTGCTATCCTAAGGGTATATTCCTTAATGGTTTCAAGATTTTCTTCTTTGATATTTAATGAAGGTATAACGCAGGCTGAATCACCGGAATGAATTCCTGCCAGTTCTATATGTTCCATTACCGCCGGAACAAAAGCATGGATACCGTCACTTATGGCATCTGACTCACATTCAAGAGCATTGTGAAGGAATCTATCAATCAATATAGGACGACCTGGGGTTACTCCCACTGCAGCCTCCATATATACTTTAAGGCTTTCATCATCATGAACTATCTCCATTCCTCGACCGCCAAGCACATAAGAAGGTCGAACCATAACTGGATAGCCAATTTTCTTTGCTATCTCCAGGGCTTCTGTGGTATCAACTGCCATTCCTGACTCAGGCATGGGTATATCAAGCTTATCCATCATCTCACGGAATCTATCTCTATCCTCTGCCAAATCAATAGTCTCAGGACTTGTACCCAGTACATTTACTCCGTTTTCTTTTAACTGTGCCGCAAGATTAAGGGGTGTCTGACCTCCAAACTGAGCAATTACTCCAACAGGCTTTTCCTTTTCATATATAGCCAGTACATCCTCTAGGGTTAAAGGTTCAAAGTATAATTTATCAGAGGTATCATAATCTGTGGAAACAGTCTCAGGATTACAGTTAACCATAATTGTCTCTATTCCTAGTTCTTTGAGGGCAAAGGCTGCATGAACGCAGCAGTAGTCAAATTCAATACCTTGACCTATACGGTTAGGTCCACCACCAAGAATCATTACTTTTTTATTAGATGAAATCTTTATCTTGTCCTCATTAATATGATAGGAAGAATAATAATATTTTGAATCCTCTGTTCCACTTACATGAATACCTTCCCAGGAAGCCTTTATTCCTGCCTCATATCTAGCCTGACGGATCCTGCCCTCCTCAATTGAAAGAAGTTGACTTAAGTATTTATCTGAATATCCATTGAATTTAGCTTGTCTAAGGACCTCTTTGGGTGGAATTTGTCCTTTATAGGTTTTTATCTTTTCTTCTTCATCCAAAAGCTCTTTCATCTGTTCAATAAAATAAGGTTTAATCTTTGTTAGATTATGAAGCTCCTCTATAGTTGCCCCTTTTCTTAAGGCTTCATACATTATAAATTGACGCTGGCTGCTGGCATAATGGAGCATATCAAGTAATTCTTCTTTGGATTTTGATGCTAAATCCTTGGAGCCACCAAGTCCGTATCTTCCTATCTCTAGGCTACGAATCGCCTTTTGGAAAGCTTCCTTGTATGTTTTTCCCACACTCATAACTTCCCCAACTGCTCTCATCTGGGTTCCTAGCTTATCTTCTGCCCCTTTAAATTTCTCAAAGGCCCATCGGGCAAATTTTATTACTATATGATCTTCATCAGGAACATATTTATCTAAAGTTCCATATTTCCCACAGGGAATTTCGTTAAGATTTAGTCCAGCGGCCAACATTGCTGAAATAAAGGCAATAGGAAAACCTGTGGCCTTAGATGCCAATGCAGAGGAACGGGAAGTCCTGGGATTTATTTCTATTACCACAATTCTTCCGCTAATGGGATCATGGGCAAACTGTACATTGGTACCACCTATTACCTCAATAGCTTCTACGATCTTATAAGCTTGTCGCGAAAGCTCAGCCTGAAGTTCTTTTGATATGGTTATCATAGGGGCACAACAGATAGAATCACCGGTGTGAACTCCTAGGGGATCAATATTCTCTATAAAGCATACAGTAATCATCTTACCGCTAGAATCTCTAACAACTTCCAGCTCAAGTTCGTCCCAGCCAAGTATAGACTCTTCAACAAGAACTTGACCTACAAGACTTGCTTGTAATCCTCTATTAACTACTGTCTTAAGCTCATCCATATTATAAACCAGGCCACCACCTTCTCCCCCCATAGTATAGGCAGGTCTTATTACTACAGGATAAGAAAGCCTATTAGCAATCTTGATGGCATCTTCTACGGTATAAGCAACTTCACTTCTTGCCATTTCTATTCCTAGGGCAGCCATAGCTTTCTTAAACTCAACCCTGTCTTCTCCACGCTCTATGGCATCTACTTGTACACCGATAACCTTTACATTATACTTCTTTAGTACCCCTGCCTTGTGAAGTTCAGAACATAAATTTAGGCCAGATTGTCCTCCTAAGTTTGGAAGAAGTGCATCAGGCCGTTCCTTTTCAATAATACAGGTTAGTCTATCTACATTTAGAGGTTCAATATAGGTTACATCTGCAGTGGATGTATCCGTCATGATAGTTGCTGGGTTAGAATTTACAAGAACAACTTCATATCCCAAATTCTTAAGGGCCTTACAAGCCTGTGTGCCTGAATAATCAAACTCACATGCCTGTCCAATTATAATGGGACCAGACCCTATTATCATTACCTTATGAATATCTGTACGCTTACTCATAAAATCCTCCTTATTATCCTATTGCCTTAGCACCTTTAAAAATGGGCAAAAAAAATTTGTATTTTGACCGCTCACTTTCATTGTTATATATATTATAGGAAACTTTATAATTATGCAAGAATTATTTTTAATCTTCTTCATATTTTTTATTGTTTTCTGTAGACAATCTTCCCTGTCTGTATTGACAGGGACCACAGTGTTTCTATTTCTGAGAAAGATAGTTTGAAATCTTGATGAATTCTTCTAATGATAGTGCTTCTCCCCTAATATCTTTTGATATTTCAAGGGATTCTAAAGCTTCTATTATATCTTCTTTAGAAAATGATAATCCTTCATAATTATATATTCCATTTACCAAGGTCTTTCTTCTTTGATTAAAGGATGCCCTAATTAATGAAAATAAAAGCTTTTCATCCTCAACATGATAAAGAGGTTTGGTGTAAGGAGTAAGATTTATTACTGCTGAGCCCACCTTTGGACGGGGCATAAAGCAATTTGGCGGAACATTGGCTGCAAGATACGGTTTTGAATAATACTGAACCGCAAGAGATAAGGCTCCGTATTCCTTGGAGCCAGGCTTTGCCTGAATCCTATCTGCAACCTCTTTCTGTATCATTATAGTTATATTAATAAGGGGAATATGTCTTTCAAACAAATCCATAATAATAGGTGTAGTAATGTAGTAGGGAAGGTTTGCAACAATTTTAATGGGTCTACCTTCATTACTAACTCTTATAAGACTGTGAATATCAAATTTCAGGATATCATCATTGATTATGGTAACATTATCATAGTCTGACAAGGTCTCTTCCAGTATTGGAATTAACTTTTTATCTATTTCTACAGCTGCAACCTTACCAGCACTTTCACATAAATACTGGGTAAGGGTTCCGATTCCCGGTCCGATTTCCAAAACGAAATCCTCTTTTGTTATATCAGCCGCCTTAATAATCTTTTCAAGGACATGGTTATCAATTAAAAAGTTTTGTCCGAATTTCTTCTGAAATGTGAACTCATATTTGTTTAATATTTCAATTGTGTTTTTAGGGTTTCCCAGTGTGGCCATTGCTTATCCTTTCGCTGATATAGATTTAAAATAAATCCTTTTTGCATTCTCACTTGTAACACGAACTACAGTGTCATAATCAATATTCTTAATTCTAGCTATTTCCTTTGCTATATAGGGCAGGTAAAGGGAGCTGTTTCTTTTGCCTCTATATGGAACAGGTGACAGGTAAGGGCAATCGGTTTCAAGTACAAGTTGTTCTAAGGGAGCATATTCTACCACTTCCTTAAGCTTCCTACCGTTAGTAAATGTAACCACTCCGCCTATTCCAAGATAACAACCCATATTAAGATAGAGCCTAGCCTGCTCCACACCATAACCAAAACAATGAATTATAGCTCCTAGATCCTCTATCTGTGCTTCCTTCATCATATTGTAGGTGTCATTAGCCGCATCGCGGCTATGAATTACAAGGGGTTTTCCCAACTCCTTAGCCAGATCCATCTGTTTGGCAAACCATATCTTTTGAGTATCCCTATCTGGTGTATCCCAATAATAATCTAGGCCGATTTCACCTATTGCCACCACCTTAGGAGCCATGGCTCTTTCTTTTAACCATAAAAGCTTCTCTTCATTCATATCCATGGAGTCTCCTGGATGAATTCCTACAGAAGCGTAAATATACTCATAAGCTTGTGCCAGCTCTATGGATGCCTCTACCGTGTTAAATCCTGAACTGATATTAACTACATACTCTATATTATTCTTAGGAAGACTCTCCAGTAGTTCCTTCCTGTCCTTATCAAATGCCTTGTCTTCATAATGGGCATGGGTTTCAAATATCATTTTTATATTAACCTCGTTTTCTCATATAGTTCTTCCCAAATTGCTTATGTACCTATATTATTAACATTATACAACAGCCATCTTTTAATCACAAGATAAACCCTATTACTAATCAGTGGGTATATAGCTTAATTAATGTTTCTGCTCATTTTAAGACTAAGTTACATAAGGAAAGTGCCGCAAGTTTAAATTTGCAGCACTCCTTATAAGGGATATGTGCGATAAAGCAGGTAATACTAAACCATATATTTGTGTCTGTGTTTAAAGATATTAATTTTTGTTATTCTGTGGGTGGATTCCTTCTCTTCGTACATTATGCTCCTGATTTTGGTTTTCAGGTTTTACAGAATTAGTTACGCTATTAAATTTTTCCTGTGCTTTTCTTTGTCTTAACTTTTCCTGTTTATCTTTATCCATACATTCACCTCATGATTAGTATGGTTCCTTTTGCAAAAATTATGTTATATCTTTAGCAATTTCCCTCATAAACATATTTTAAGTTCTTCCGAGCAATATCTGCCAATCTATATACAGTTTTAACTGCAGTTGCTTCCCTATCCTGCTTCTTCCATCTAGGAAAGAACCTTGATATATGAAGGGGAATGTCAGGACTTATACCAGATAGCCATCCTGATAATTCCTCCATCTCTTCATCACTATCATTCTCCCCTGGAATAATCAGTGTGGTAACTTCTACATGGCAGTGGGAACCTACCATGGTAATAGTTCTTTTAACAGTATCCAGATCCCCTTTAATATTTTTATAAAAGTCATTAGAAAAGCTCTTTAAATCTATATTAAAGGCATCTACTATGAGAAGCAGTTCATTTAAAGGTTCTTCACAAATATATCCGTTGGTCACCACAACATTCTTAAGCCCTCTTTCTCTAGCCAAAAGTCCACAGTCTCTAACAAACTCATAACCTATAAGTGGCTCATTATAGGTATAAGCAAGACCAATATTGCCTCTGCCCTTTAACTCATACGCCTCTTCCACCAAATCCTTGGCACTTACCTCTTGGTAATCAATCTCCCTTACCCCCGTCATGGAGATATCATGGTTTTGACAAAATGAACATTTTAAATTACATCCATAGCTTCCTACCGATAATATCTTTGAGCCAGGATAGTAGTGATTAAGGGGCTTTTTTTCTATGGGGTCTAGGGCCATAGCGGTTATCCTTCCATAATTCTCGCTAATAACCTTACCGTCCTTACATATTCTAGCATTGCAAAAACCCACCTGCCCCTCATGTAGCTTACACTTATGGGGACATACTAGACAAACTGTTTTCATTGATGCCTCACCACCTCAAATCTCTCTAATTGCACTTCCTCATTATCATATATCCCAGCCTTTTTCTTTGCAATTGCCACCTGTTCATCTACCGAATCTATCCCTTCCAAGTTAGGAAGTAAAAGACCTCTTTTTCTGCCAGAACTTACTATGACTCCATATCTATTGACATCAAGTTCATCCATAGATGTTATGGGTTCAGCCTCAGACAGGACATCTACACTATATACAAGGTCAACTAGCTCCTCCTCTCTTACTGGAGGAAAACGGGGGTCTTCCATGGCTGCAGATACACCATTCCTAAGAATTTCATGGGCAATACTTTCTCTTACTGGTGAGATGGTTCCAATGCATCCCCTAAGCTGACCGTATTTTTTTAGGGATACAAAGACACCTGCTCTTCTTTCTGTCATTTCCTTTGGTAGATTATCCGGTAGCTTAGCATATGCCCCAGTCTTAACATAGGTTTCTATAGATAGCCTTGCCAGTCTTACATATGCATCTTCCTGCTTTTGCTTTTCCTTTGCTATCTTCATCTGCTCTTCCTTGAATATAAGATCAAAATGCCTACTATCATCTTTACCAACAATCCTATATGAACAAGTCCCATAACCTACACCAAAGGTTCCCTGGTAGGATAATAGATCTGCCTCAACTGCCAGACCGCTTAAGGCTCCTGCCATAATAATAAAGGAGCGTAGGCCACATTCAGCTGCAGCTTCACAAAAGTCCGGTGAAAAAGTTAGGAATTTTAGAAAATCTCCCTTACCCATGGCTTCTATAATTTCTTTATCAAATTCTACACCCTCTTTTGCATAGCCATAGGGTCCATCCTCTTTTAATTTATGTGATAAATCACCGCTTGCAACAACTACTATCTTCCTATCTAGTTTGTCAGAACACTCCTTTATATATCTACCCAATCTATAATGATCTATAACCGGCAAGCCCGACAAACCTATTCTTACCAACTTATAATTGCTATAATATTGGTTAATGAAATATAGGGGGACCATAGTACCATGATCTAAAGTGGCATCCTTTTCCCCAAGAGTTCCTGCTTCTATCTGATTTCTTTCTGCCATAGCTTCAAGAGATTGGACAAAATCCTCATCATATGTGACTGAAAAAGATACTCCCCTAGCTCCGAATCTTGAGAAGTCACCTCTTGCACCCTGCCCCGGAGATATGTGGAAATAATCCGAATAAAGAATAGAATGAGGTGTAGTAATGATTATGGTGTCTGGTTTAAGTTCTGCAATTTGTTTTGCTACTTGATGATAACTATCAATTGTTTTCTGAATCTTTCTTTCTTCTCCCTTCCCGACTTCAGGTATTATTAGCGGTGGATGGGGAACTATAAAGGCACCTAATATTGCCACAGTTAAACCTCCTTTTTTATCCTATCTATAGCTTGTCCATATTATAAGTTTCATTGCAAATCTTTTGATTATTTACTGCTCTTATTAAATTCTACCCCTTTTTAGCAAAATATTCAATTAGATCCAAGCTTATCCTAGAAGGCCATATTTGTTATAATGATACTGGCTATGGTTCCAGCAAGGGTCGCCACAAGGGCTCCTGCCAGAGTGTATCTTGTTTTTTTAACCCCTGCCGCCAAAAAATATACAGCCATAGTGTAAAATATTGTTTCCGTACTACTTAATATAATTGAAATTAATCTACCCAAATAAGAGTCAGGGCCATATTCTTTATATATATCCAGAAGAAGACTGGTGGCCGCAGAGGATGAGAACATCTTAACCAAAGTTATTGGCAATAACTCTGAAGGAAAATGTAGTAGATTTGTCACAGGTTCTAATAACTTGGATAACAAATTAAGAGCACCGGATGCCCGTAATATTCCTATGGCAATCATAAGCCCTATTAATGTCGGCATTATATCTAAGACTACCTTAAACCCGTCTTTTGCTCCCTTAGTAAACTCATCATATATAGATGTCTTTGTAAGCATGCCATATCCTATAATGTAAAAAAATATAAAAGGTATTATATAATTTGATAAATATACAATAAAACTCATTCTCTCCTCCATTATTTGTATCTGCTGAGCTTTCTTGCAACCGTTGCAAATATTACTCCGGCTAATGTTGATACACTTGTAGCTATGATTCCAGGCAATATAATTTCTGCAGGATTTACAGACCCATACTGGCTTCTATATGCTATGATATTAACAGGAATCAGCTGCAGGGACGATATGTTGACAATTAAAAGAGTGCACATATCGCAGCTTGCAGTATTTGAATTCTGATTCAACTTCTTTAGCTCCCTCATTGCCATAAGTCCCATGGGGGTAGCTGCCCATCCTAACCCTAAGATGTTTGCTATCATATTAGAAGCTATATATTCGTTTACAATATGGTCTTTTGGTATATCAGGGAAAAGAAATCGAATCACTGGTCTTAGTGCCTTAGTAAATGATGTAACCAAACCACTTTTTTTTGCTACTTGCATTAACCCAGTCCACATGGACATTACACCTAGCATAGCAATACAAAGGGTAACTGCTTCTTTTGAAGAATCAATAGCAGCATTGCCAATCCCTGCTACATTCCCCCCCAGTACCCCTACAATAATGCCAATGAAGATCATAAAGCCCCATAAATAATTTAACATTGAGTTACCGCCTTATAATGGTTATTGATAAACTATATTCAAGTCCAGATGAATAATGTCCTATCTTTTCTTTATTATGGTTGTATTTGTACCTCTCTTACATTAATTGTTGAAAATATGCTATGTTTTGACAATTATTTTAATTGACAATAAAAACTTACTATGGTATCTTTTATAAATACCATATACAAAATATGTAAGCCTACTTGTAATTCGTACAAGGGCTGTATATAGTATATCCCCAATTATACCTGAGAAAAGGAGGCCATAAAATGAAAGGTACAGGCATTGTAAGAAGACTCGACGAACTTGGAAGAATCACTCTTCCTATCGAGTTAAGGAGAACTTTAGATGTAGGAGAAAGAGATCCCTTGGAGATTTTTGTTGAAGAGGGAAGGATTATTCTTCAGAAGTACGAGCCTGCTGATATTTTTACCGGCAGCAAAGAAAATCTTATCGAGTATCATGACAAAAAAGTTTCCAAAGAGTCTATTATTGAGATGGCAAAGATTGCCGGAATTATTGAATAGTACATATTGTAGACCATATAAAAGGCTGTCGTATATCGACAGCCTTTTATATCAATCCTTATATCTTACAGCCAATACTGTTCCACTCTCAACACTATAATAATCTCCTGTAGATACTCCTTTTAGGTATATCTCACCAATTACATAATGATTAGGTATCTTGGCTGGAATAAATCTATTGTTTTTATCCAATAAAGGCTTGGGTATACCCTCATGTGCTGTATAGCTGACCCTGCCTATTTCCTCATCATTTACTAAAAAGGTCTTCTGCATACCAGAGTTTTCTAAGCCATTTGCGAAGACACCACTGGTTTTTGTAGTATTTTTTTGCTTATTACCCTTATTATCTATAGTATGTGTTTCTATATAAGTTTTTCCTATTCCATTAGGAATGCCATAACTCCATTCACCTTGATAATAATAACACCCCTGCCCGTCTTCACCTTCCAAAAGCGTAAACATAACACCGATGCCTGTCCTCATACTTTCTTTAAAACCACCTACATATATATTATATGCATCTTGAACAAGCATACCGTATCCATAGGATGTATTAATATCTCCCGAAGGACTATAGTATAAGGGAGTTTTTGTTGCAATTTCATCGATAAAAAAAGAATCTTTCATAATATTAGTTATGGTCTCTACATCTACCACTCCCAATGCTGTGTAAAGTTCATTAAGAACTTTTTCTTTCTTTACTCTTTGTGCAATTAGTTTATTTGATTTTTCCAGTATCTCTTGGGAAACCTCACTTTTATGGCTTCTTAAATAGTTCTGAAGAAGATACTTGGCCGTTTCATAATCATCAATTGAAATATAGACCTCTGCCATTTGATTATAAGCTGTGTCCTTGTCAGGCATAAGCCATATAGCTTCATTAAATTGACTGAAAGCCTCATCATAATTTTCTTGATGTACATATTCAGATGCCTTACTTAGTAGATTCTCATATTGTACATTTTTTAATTCATCTTCAACTACTGTTAGCAATCTTTCCAATTCTCTGGATTCAGTTATTGCCAATCCTCTCAAAATCTCATCCTTGGCTAAAGCATATTCTTCCATTGATATATAACATTTTGCAATCTTTACATAGGAGATAGCTTCCTTACTTTTTATAATCTTTGCTTTTTCGTATTCTACTATGGCATTACTATATTCTCCATTAGAGAAGTATGTATCCCCATATGACATTGCCTGATAGAAATTATATTCCGTCCTTTTGGCGGTTATTTCTTCGATTTTTTCCTTTATAGTAATTGTTCCTCTAACCTGATACCTATTTCTTAAAACCTCCAAGGCCTTGTCATAATTATTTAACCCAACATATGCTTCTGCCAATCCAATTGATAATACCTCTTTATCTCCATATTTCATAGATAATGCTTTATTATAGGCTACTATGGCGTCCTCATAATTTCCAGCTTCTAAGTATTCTCCGGCCATAACAGTCTGCTCATCATAGCTTTTCCTAACACTGTAAATTTTGTATGTTAAAATTATAGCCATGACAATTACAAAAAGCGATATAAGTAATATTAATACTCTTCTTTTATGATGTAAATTTAGTATCATCTTGCTACACCTCCAAAAGACAAGGTCCCCACAACCTACTTTCTTTCTGATCCCTCCACTATAACCTGATAAACCTCTCTCTTACTTATCCCTCTATCTTTCGCCACGGATTTCATTGCTTCTTTTTTTGAATACCCCTCATTCATATAAAAATTCAAATGCTCTAATATGGTCCTATCCTCCCAAAAACTCTGCATCTCCAAGTGCAAATCCATATAGGATTTTCCCTCTAGGATTAATACATACTCCCCTTTAGGGTCCATATTCTCATATTCCTTAAGAGCCTTGGAAAGACTTGTCCTTAATATGTTTTCATGAATTTTAGTTAGCTCCTTAACAATTGTAATCGTCCGATTACCCAAAGTATCATGAAGCTCTGCTAAGGTCTTTTTTAATCTATGAGGGGCTTCATATAATATAATCGTACGGGTTTCATCAACAAGCTCACTAAGGATCATTTTTCTTTCCTTATTATCATGGGGTAAGAATCCTTCAAATAAGAACCTTCTTGTAGAAAGTCCCGATAAAGTTAGAGCTGTTACCAGGGCACAAGCTCCCGGCAAGGAAGTAACCCTAATACCTGCTTCAAATGCCTGCTTAACCAATTCCTCCCCTGGATCTGAAATTGCAGGGGTACCGGCATCTGTAATAAGAGCTATGTTTTTCCCCTCTAATAACTGGCTAATTAAATGCTTGCCTTTTTCTTCCTTGTTATGTTCATGATAACTTGTCATAGGGGTTTTAATATTATAATGATTTAAGAGCTTTGAACTATGCCTTGTATCCTCCGCTGCAATCAAATCTACTTCCTTTAATGTCTTAACAACCCTAAATGTAATGTCCTCAAGGTTTCCAATAGGTGTTGCACACAAATATAATATCCCGGACATATCCCTCTTACCTTTCCCAGATAGACTTTTACTTTCCATAAAGCTCAAGAATTTCATTAGTATAGCTACCTGACTCCTTATAAACTATCAATGGAGCTTCTATTTTTAAGTTACTACCTCCACCCTTAACAGATTCAATAAGGACCATATTAGGCTCTTTATCAACATAAGGATGGACCAACCTCATCCTCTTTGCCTCCAATTTATACTGGCTTAGTAGGACAATTATTTCAACTATCCTAAAGGGTCTATGAACCATATAAAACCTTCCCTTAGGTTTAAGAACCTTCGAAGCCTCACGGATCACATCCTCTAAGGTGCATAAGATTTCATGCCTGGCTATAGCCTTGGCATTATAAGGATTGACTAGTCCATGGCCACTGTTCATATATGGAGGATTACTGGTAACAACATCAAAGGAAGCCAATCCAAATATCTTAGAGGCCTCCTTGATATCACCATCCACAATATCAATTTTATCTTCCAGTTTGTTTAATAGTACACTGCGCCTAGCCATGTCAACACTATCTGATTGTATCTCCAGACCTGTAAAATGACTACCGGCTGTTTTTGCCTCCATAAGAATTGGTATGATTCCTGTTCCAGTACCTAAATCCAATGCTTTTTCCCCATCAAGGACTTTTATAAAGCCGGAAAGCAATACCGCATCCATTCCAAAACAAAACTGTTCCGTATTTTGTATAATTTTATAGTCGTTTCTCTGAAGTTCGTCTATTCTCTCACCTGGTTTAATTAATATATCTAAATTATCCATCTTAATCATCTTCCAGAAGGGATTTTCCCTCTTTCTTCTCTAGAAGCTCTAGTACCCTTAATTCATCATCAATTTGATTTGACTTATCTTTCTTTCTCTTTTGCTTAAAGTTCAAATCCCCTACCTTATATACACGAACTTCTTTTTCATCATTCTCTAGGGTTACAACCACCTTTACCAGTTGCTTTAATACGCTTACACTCTGAACTTCACCTTCTAAATCATCTATTGTGGTAACAATATCTCCTACATCAGGAAGCCTTGCATTAAGTTCTTCATAAGCAGCTTGTTCATTTTTTAGACAACACATCAATCTACCACATACACCGGAAATCTTAGTAGGGTTAAGGGAAAGATTCTGCTCCTTGGCCATCTTGATTGAAACTGGTGCAAATTCTGATAAGTGAGTATTACAGCATAGAGATCTACCGCATATACCAATGCCTCCTACAATCTTTGTCTCATCCCTTACACCAATCTGTCTAAGCTCAATCCTTGTCTTAAATACCGAAGCAAGATCCTTTACTAGCTCCCTAAAATCTATTCTACCATCAGCAGTAAAATAAAATAGTACCTTGTTATTGTCAAAGGTATACTCACAATCTATTAATTTCATCTCCAAACCATGTTTTGCAATCTTTTCTAAACAAATCTGAAAGGCTTCTTTTTCTTTTTCTTTATTATTTCTTTCTATTTCATCATCTTCCGGTGTCGCTTGGCGGATAACAGGTTTTAAGGGTTGTATTATTTCCTCATCCTCAATATCCCTAGGTCCAAGTACTACCTTACCATATTCCACCCCTCTTGCTGTTTCTACGATAACATTATCACTCTGCTTTATATCTAAGCCCGCAGGATCAAAATAATAAATCTTACCTGCCTTTCGAAATCTAACACCAATAACATTAACCATTACTATTCTCCTTTATTTTAAGCAACATCAATTCTATGGTTATGTCAAAGTTAACATTAGCCTTTAACTTGGTTTTTGCAGCTTCCATAGACTTGATAATGTTTTCAATTTTGTCATAGCTTCTAAGATTAGCTTGTTTTTTAATTGTCTGAAACTCATCCTTAAACAATAACAGATTTAAATCATTAGTTGCTTTTAGCATAAGAACATCTCTAAACCACAGCAACATGATGTCTATATAGTCGTCTATTGCAGATTTATTTTCTGAAATTGTTTTAATACCGGATATAATTTCATGAAGCTCCATTTCATCAATATACCTGAGAATATGGAGAATATCTTCTTTCTTTTTTTCAAATTCCTCTGAAGTTGCATATCTTATTGCCTTACCAATATTACCTCCCGAAAAGCTTGCCGCCATATCAGCCTTATAATCAGGAATGCTATAGTGTGTCATAAGATATTCCTTGATAAGTGGTTTTTGGATTAGCTTTAAGCTCAGTACAACACACCTGGATAGAATTGTGGGTAGTAGCTGCTGGGTACTAGATGCCAGCAATATGATAATCCCATATTTAGGTGGTTCTTCAATAGTCTTTAATAATGCATTTTGTGCACTTTCTGTCATTTTATCCGCCCTGTCAATTATATATATTTTATATGGGCTTTGATAGGGCATAATCTGAATGTCTGCATTAACCTGTGTACGTATATCATCCACACCAATGCTGACTTTTTCATGGGTTATCCACAGTATATCAGGGTGGTTTCTGCTGTCGGACTGCACACATGACTTACACACATTACAGGGCTTTACATCCTTTTTTGAACATTGTAATGTTTTTGCAAAGAGGGTAGCAAATGTCTTTTTTCCCATACCCTCTTCCCCATGAAATATATAAGAATGAGAAATTTTACCTGTATTTATTGCAGCTTTAAGATGCTTTATAATATCTGCTTGTCCTATGAGTCCAGTAAAATCCGACACTTCATCACCTCTTATCTTAATCTTATTAATAACTTACTAAGTCAAGATATCCAATAACAATCCCCTGATTTCATCAATTTTATTTAAGATAAACAAACGATCCTTTTGATCTTTAATTAACTCTTGAGCAAGCTCGTCCAGGTCTTCATTAACCAGCTTAATCATGGTATAAACTCTATGCCTGCCTTTTCTGTCTAAAAAGTTTTCTCTGGTAAATTTATGAGATCTGGTAACAACCTCATTCATAAATCCTCTTATTAATTCCCTATAATGCTTCATATCCCGGACATCCATATGCTTTGCCAACTTTTTACCCTGTGCAGATATTTCATCCAGCATATGGTTTAGTCTGGCTTGCAGCTCTTGGTCCTCTATATGGGATATTAAGGTAAACTTAAAGGAACCATCGGTTTCCTGTACCGGAGGTTTTGGTGTGGGCTGATTGACAGCTTGAGCTTGATTTACCTTGATATCCATATGCTTCCTCTCCTTTTGTAGATACCATATGATTATGCCTTGCATCAATTATAGTATTTACCTATAAAGTACAAAGATACACTTATGGTGATTATATCATATTTAGTTAGGGTTTACAGTATGTTTTTCTATCTTCATCTTGATAGCTTTGAATATCCTTACGAATTTCATATAGACAAACATTAATATCAATATTTTTATAGCGTTTTGTTATCTTCTGTTTTGCTATATTTTCTTCTGAAAAATCTTCATCATCAGCAAGAAATCTCCGACATAATTCAGCATATTTAGGTTCTTTTTGTTTACGCTCTCTTTTAAGGGCTCGCATAAGGCGTATTCCATCTTCCACCTCAATATATAATGGCACAACCCTCTCTGCTCCAAAGTAATCTCTTATCTGACTATAACTACTGAGTGTTCCATGTATAAGATAATCATATTTATCTAGGTCAAATTGATCATCATTTACAGTAAAGTAATGCCACTTACCATGGATTGTATTATAAGAACGATGCTCAATAATCCTATTCTGCTTCTTTAATTCTTCCAGTTTCTTTTCGTCTACAAAATGATACTCTACCCCATCAACTTCCGATACCCGAATAGGCCTTGTAGTATACATTACAACGGTTTTTAAATTAAGATCCTTCATTTCTAACAGCTTTTTATATATGGTATCCTTACCAGTGGCACTTTTTCCTATAATAATGTATATTCTCGACATTGTTCTGGTCCTTCCTGACTTACTATTTTCTGTGTCTAAGCCCTTTCTCTTCTTTTTCTTTCTTTTGCTGATACATTCTTGCATCCGCTACACTAAGGCACTCTTCTAGATTAGTATCCTTTTTTGCCTGTGTAATACTCCAACCAACGCTGATTCTAATGTTATAGTCATATTTATTCTTTTCATTAAACATCTTAAGGGCTTCATTAAATCTCCCTAAAAATCGATTCATCTTTTTGTCGTCATATTCGACTCCTATAACAGAAAACTCATCTCCACCCATTCTTATACATATTTCATCATCTTCTGATGAGTACATTAGAGCATCTGCCACCGCCTTAAGAGCACGATCTCCACTGGCATGTCCAAAATTATCATTTATATATTTT
>JAAYRE010000206.1 GCA_012518935.1 Clostridiales bacterium | reverse complement strand
GAAAGCTGTTTTATTTACTATGATTTTTGTTATTATGCTACAGGTTATTGCCTGCAGTCCAAGGGATTGTAAAGCCAAAGACTGTTCTGAGGAAGTGTATAAGGATGGTCTTTGTGAAGAGCATTATTATGAAAAAGCATTTAAAGATGGTTTTGAAAAATTAGGAGAACTTTTTAATTAGTTCTTCATTGAAAACAGATTAGTAACGAATTAAGAAAAATCAAAAACTCTTTCCTAGGTAATGGTTTAAGGCCAGATACCTTGGAGAGAGTTTTTATCATATTAATGATAATTTTTCTTATAAATTCATGCTTGCTTATTTCCCCAACATAATCTATCATTATGAAATGATTTAATAGACAGGAAGGGAAAAACTTTGACAGATGGAAAAATCTCACGAAAAATAATATTATTTGCCTTGCCCATATTCTTAGGAAATTTATTTCAACAGCTATATAATGTTGTTGATTCCCTTGTTGTTGGCAATGTTCTTGGCAAAGAAGCTTTAGCTGCAGTAAGTTCTACAGGCAGCTTGATTTTTTTGATTGTAGGCTTTATTAATGGAATCTTTGTTGGTGCGGGGGTGATTATATCCCGTTACTTTGGAGCAAAGAAGGAAAAAGAACTTTCACACAACTATAGCTTTTGGATTTATAGCTGGAATCATAGTTACTATCATTGGTATGGGATTTACCCCTTGGTTTCTAAGAGCAATGAAAACTCCTGATGATGTCTTTGCTGATGCTGTAATTTATCTAAGACTTTACTTTGCTGGTGGTACCTGCATTGTTATGTATAATACCTGCATGGGTATATTTCAGGCAGTTGGTGATAGCAAACACCCCCTCTACTATCTGATTACTGCTGCAATAATAAATGTTGTATTGGATATTTTATTTGTAGCAGTATTAGATTTTGGTGTAGGGGGAGCTGCAATTGCAACCACCATATCTCAGTTTGTTAGTGCTATACTGGGGTTTGTTAAGCTTACGAAAGTTGAAGGAAGTCATAAAATATATATTAAGCAAATTAAGCCAAATGGTAATATGCTTAAAAATCTCTTGAAAATGGGACTACCTACAGGTGTTCAAAATTCTGTAATAGCCTTTGCAAATGTTATTGTTCAATCAAATATTAATAAATTTGGATCTGTTGCCATGGCTGGTTGTGGCAGTTACACCAAGCTTGAAGGCTTTGCATTTTTACCAATAACCAGCTTTAGCATGGCTCTAACCACTTTTATTGGTCAAAATCTTGGGGCAAGACAATACGAAAGAGCAAAAAAGGGAGCCCGCTTTGGATTAATCACCGGTGTAACCCTGGCTGAAATTGTGGGTATAATACTTTGGATCTTTGCACCTATTCTTATAGGATTTTTTAATTCTCAACCGGAAGTTATAGAGCATGGTGTGATGCAAGCAAGGACTGTAAGTCTCTTTTATTTTTTGCTTTCTCTTTCTCATTGTCTTGCTGGAATATTACGGGGTGTAGGAAAAACCAATATCCCCATGATAGTTATGCTCATCAGCTGGTGTGTTATTAGAATAACTTATATAACCATTATGGTTCCCATAATTCCAGATATAAGAGTGATCTTTTGGGCTTATCCAATAACTTGGTCTATCAGCTCAATAGTATTTCTTATATATTATAAAAAAGCAAACTGGTTATATAGTAGCCTATAAATTCCATATGCAAATACACGTCAACGTATCGACTATGTGTTTGAAATCCCTCCTTACGATATCTCCCACCTAGCCCTACTTCCCTTTTCCCCTTTGGCAACCACCAGTTTGGTTCCGATTTGTGCCTTTAGTTCGGTTACGTGGGATATGATGCCCACAAGTCTTTTTCCTTCCGATAGATCATTAAGAATCTTTATGGCTTGTGCCCTTGTGTCATCACTTAAGGAGCCAAATCCTTCATCAATAAACATGGTATCAATATGTATCTTTCCTGCTCTACTTTGAATGATGTCTGACATACCCAGAGCCATTGACAAGGCTGCCATAAAGGATTCACCGCCTGATAGGGTCTTTACATCACGGACTTGGTCATTGACCATACTATATACATCTAGATCAAGTCCTACTTCACCTTGACCAGACAAATCCTCCATATCACGGCATTTTAATATGAACTGGTTGTTAGACATTGTATATAAGCGTTTGTTGGCTTCATGAAGTATCATATTAAAAAACCTACGCTGTATATAGGTCTGAAAGTTAAGGTGTCTCTGACTAAGCTTACCGTTGGCAGTATCAGAAAGCCTACGTAAAGTTCCATGGAGTAACTTTGTTTTTTCCCTAACTGCTACAAGCTTAGTAAGTTTCTCAAATACACCCTCATTTCTAGTGCGTATTCCATATATATTTTTGCTTTCTTCCCCTAACTCATCCTTAATCCTTAATAAATCTGCCTTTCTTTCTTTTAGCTCAGTGGTTTCAATCTTAGATCTGCCCTTGGTTTGCTCAGTATAATTCTTTATATTGGTCTCATTTTTGATAATGTCTTCTCGGTAGGATTGATACAAGGCATCTAACTCATCTATCTTATGGGAATTAAGTAAAGCTTTTTTATAACTTTCTATATCTGGAAAACCCTGAATCTTTATCTCATTATAAAATGCATCCTTAGCATCTTGAGTTTCCTTGGCAAGACGGCTTAAGTTTCCTTCCTCTGACTTAAGATTTCCCTGCCACCTAGCAACCAAATCTGCAAGTTCATGATATGTATTTGTTATTTTAAGCTTTGAATCCTCTAAGCTTTTCAATTGCTTCTTGGCCTCATTAAGCTCCTTGTAGGCATGGGTTTTGCTTTCGTATACTAAGGCTTCTTTAAGTGATTTAATTTTAGTGTTAGCCTCAGCAAGACTAATAGCCACCTCCTGCAAGGCCTTATCAATTTCCTCCTTGGACTTTTCATAATCACTAAGAGTTTCATCTATAGACTTTAGAAGGCCTTCATTGGCAGCATATTTATCGCTAGCTTTTTTAGCCCCATCTCTATTGTTAGTTTCCTCCTTAAGCCTCTTTTTGCCTTCATCTATTAAAGCCATAATATCCATGTCAGTAACACTATCAGGAGAAAATGTGCTATCTATTATTCTGCCTCCTTCTCTAGTCGCTAGTTCTCTTTCTTTCTCATATTCTTGTTTGGCCTTTTGCATGGTATCATATTTGCTTAGCTTTAAATTAAGTGCCAAATCCATGTCAGCTTTTGCCGCCTTTAACTTGCTTTCATCAGTAACAAGATCTCTATTTGTAGCCTTATGTGGATGTGTTGTGGAACCACAAACTGGACAAGGGCTACCTTCTTCTAAGGTTGTGGCCAGTATCCCAGCTTGTCCTTCTATAAAGCTATGATAAATCTTATCGTACTCCTTTCTTTTTAAGTCGTAATTTACCTCTGCTTCCTTGTAACTTTTTATTTCATTATGGTAATTACTCTTTAGTGTCTTGATTAAGCCCATGGACTTATATAAGCCTTCTAGGTCACCTTGTCTTTCAGTTAATCTCTGGATCTTATTTTTCAAGTCTAGGTACTTATCTGCAATGACTTTAAGCTCTTCTTGTTCCTCTAAAATCATAGCTTTTTTATTCTTTACCTCATTGATATTATCAGAAACCACCATATATTCTTCTCTAGCTTTTTTCTCACTCTCTTCAAGCTGCTCCTTATTGGCATTCTTATTATCTAAGAGTTCATATTTGGGCATCAGTTCATTTATATTACTAATCTTAGTGTTAAGCTTAGGACTCTCTTTCCTATATTCATCTTCCTTTAACTCTTTCTCTTTCTTAATTTCCTCTAGTTTACTCTGATTTTCCCCTAGCCAAGCCGTGACTTCATCAATTCTTTTTTTGCATTCTGCCAGCTCCTGATTCTTGTTAAAATAGGCTGTCTCCTTAGGCTCTACCTTCTGTGCTTTTTTACCAGAATCTATCTGCTCCTTAACTAAGTCCATTTCTTCCTTTCGATTATTAAGTTCTTCCCTTTTGTTAAGAGCCAGCTCTAAGAAAGTAAACAGTTTATTGATATCTTCAGCTTGCTGAATCTTGGTATTAATCCCATCTAGCTCCTCACTATTTTTGCTTAGGCTTTTAATAATACCCTCTTCTTTTGTTTTTGCCTCTTCTATTATCCGGCTTATAAGTTCAAGCTGTTTATCTGTCTCACTCTCCATAAATTCAGACATTTCTTCCCACTCTAGGGCAAATTCACTACCATCTATATGCTTAACATCTTCTAACTCCCTAACAATTGATTTGCGATTATCCTCCAGTTCACCGTAGATAGTATTAGCCCTTTTCTTTAGCTCCTCTTCAATCTGCCAGTAAATTCTAGTATCAAATATCTTTGCGAATATCTCTTTCCTTTCCTTAGAGGAAGCATGAAGAAGTTTCAGAAAATCCCCTTGGGCAATCATAGCAATCTGAGTAAACTGGTTGATATCCAGGCCAATTATCTCAACTATTTTTTGATTGGTTTCTCTTAACTTACCTTTATAAGGCTGACCATCTGGCATAATAAGTGTAACACTTGCCTGCTCTATAGTCAGAGTATATTCTCCTTCCTTATTCCTTCTCTTACTCCTACGGCTTTGCTTAGGGCTTCTAGTAATTATATAAATCTGGTTATTATATGAGAATTTAAATTCCACATATGTACTTGTATCCTCATCTGCATATTGACTTCGCATCATTTCACCATTACGTTTTCCCCCGCTTGTTTCATCATAGAGAGCATAGGTAATAGCATCATATATAGTTGTCTTACCTGCACCTGTATCCCCAGTTATAAGAAAAATCCCGCTATTTATATCAGTAAAATCAATTATTTCTTCTGAGGCGTAGGAACCAAAGGCAGACATCTTAATGTATATTGGTCTCATTCTCCTTCCCCCTCCTGTAACGAACTTATTACGTCAGTCATTATCATCTCTTCTTCTTGACTCATCTCTACTCCCTGCATATCCTTATAGAATTGTTTGAATGCCTCAAAAGGACTAAGTATAGTGGCATCATAATTAGTCTCTTCCAGCTGTGCCTTTGTCCTACTATTCTCAATCTTTACTTCAAGGATGTGGTCATAATGCTCTTCTAGTTGATCCTTGGGCTTATATATCTCATCTTCATCTGTAAGGGTTATACTTATATAATCATGTCTATTTTCATCAGTAGCCCTGCTTATGATTTCACTAAGTGTACCCTTCTCACTTCTAACATCCTGGTTAGAATGAAGAGCTATCTTCTCTATAAGAAGGTCAGAATCTTTTTCACCCATTGTAACCATGGTAATAGATTTGTTATGCTTTTCTTCACTGACTGAATACTTAAGGGGAGTTCCGCTATATCTAATATGTTCATACCCTATGCTTTGGGCCCCATGAAGATGTCCTAAGGCAACATAATCGAAGTTCATTACATGTCTAACATCTACGCTGTCTAATCCCCCAACCGATATGTAAATCTGTTCAGACTCACAGGTGTCAGGTGTCACTTCACCTGCTATATAAAATTGATGGGAAACCAGGACATTTCGCTTACTATAATCAATATTCTCCCGTTTAATAATTGCTTCTATGGCAGAATCATAAGAACTTACAACTCCTTCTTCAAATAAATGACGTATATATCCGGGTTTAGTAAAAGGTAGTAGATAAAAATTCACATCACCATATTCATCTTCTAATACAATCTTTTTTAAGTATTCATCCTCACTTTCGGGAGGATTGACAGATATGTATATCTTGTGTTTTTTAAGAAAAGAACTGGCATAGTTAAGTCGCTCCGCAGAATCATGGTTTCCTGCAATAATTAAAACTGGAATATTAGGCATAATATCTGATAAATCATTTAAAAACTTATCAAAGATAGAATAAGCCTCTGCTGAAGGGACAGATTTATCGTATATATCTCCTGCAATAATAATAACATCCGGTCTATATTCCATGGCCTTGTCTACAATCTGCTTAAAAATATCCTTCTGGTTATCACCCATGTTGTAATAATGTAGCTGCTTTCCAATATGTAAATCTGAAATGTGAAAAAACTTCATACCTATCCTCCATTCTCCCATGAATTGTGAGTAACACTTAATAACAATCTATCTATTATGACCTGTCACAATTTATCGAATTCTTCCTTATTCTCATGTCTCTTTTTATTCTATCATATCTAAATCTAATTTTAACACAATAATGTTCCATGTCATGTCACTTAATTTAACAAATTTAACTTTTCTTACATTAATGTTTTTTATTGAAAAACCCCAGAAAAACTGCTTTGCAACCACTGGTTGAGTGATTTTTAAACCAGTGGTTGCAAGATTTTATTAAATTCAACTATTATTCCCTTTTACTTCAAGGACTTTAGAGATACAATGATATCATCAAATATCGGAGGGTAAGTTATGTCAAATACAATCGGAAAGAAAATATCAAGCTTAAGAAAAGAAAAAAGAATAACACAAGAAGAAATAGCAGAGAAACTAGGTGTTACTCCTCAGGCCGTTTCTAAATGGGAAAATGATATCTCATATCCAGATATTCTTCTACTTCCAAAGCTAGCTGCCATATTAGATGTTACAGTTGATGATTTATTATCAGAAAGAACAATGAACGAAACCAGAGTTCTTCCCAAGGAACAAAGAAAAAACATAGATGATATGATGTTAAGGATCTATGTAAACTCATCTGATGGTGACAAGGTAAAAGTAAATCTTCCTATGGCACTGGTAAGGCTAGGGTTGGAGATGGGTATGAGTATGCCCCAAGTATCAGGCAGTGATGTCCTAAAGGAAATCAACTTTGAGCAACTTGTTCATATGGTAGAATCAGGCCTAATCGGAAAACTTCTAGAAGTAGAAAGTGCAGACGGTGATACCGTAGAAATAGTGGTGGAATAATATGAGAATACTAATTCATTCATCAGGGGAAAAAGCAATTAAGATAGCATTACCAACCAGGATGCTATTTAATAGCTTGACTGCTTCGATTGGAGCTAAAGCTATTGGGAAGTATGTGTCTACGGATGATGTTAAATTATCTTCCGCTGATTTACGTCGCTTTATGAAGGAAATTAATAAAATAAAAAAACAATTTCCGGGTCTTCTAATAGTTGATGTAGAAAGTAGTGATGGGGATATAGTTAAAATAAGTCTATAGGATGAGAAATGTAGAAAGACCAGACTGATATAAGTAATAATAATTATAACAGTCTCTTCCATTTGTTTATTTTATATGCTAGACTTTTATTTGTTATATTTTTATTTATTATTTTTTTATTTATTATTTTTCTATTTATTATTATTTTTATTTATTATTTTTCTATTTATTATTATTTTTATCATATCTTTTTATATATAATTAATTATAGGGTGGAGGTCAATAATGGCAAAAAAGGAAAAGAAAAAAGCACCGTTAATACATTTACTAGATTGCATTAGACTAAATGACAAAACAATTTTTATCTTATGTCTTATATATACACTGGTTTCACTAATTGAACCGATCTTCCCCATTGCTTTACCAAAGGTTATGATTGATTATCTTACAGGGACATCTCCTAATAACCGAGGAATTGTGTGGATTGCCCTTGGTTTTTTTATTTTCTACGGATTGTTTAGCTTTTTAAAACATTGGCTAAATTATTATTCCTATCCTAGAATGTTGAAGCTTAGGATGACTTATATAAGTAAACAGATTGATAAACTTCTTAATATGGACTATAAGTATATGGAGTCTGCTAAGTTTTTTGATGAAAGGGAGCTGGCCTTTGCATCAACTAACAGCAATGAAAATGGTGTTGAGGGAATATATCACAAGCTATATGAACTACCACAGCTTGTTCTAACTATCCTTGTTCTTTCAGTATTTATTGGCTTAGCAAGTCCTTTTATATTGATTGCCCTAATAATCAATATTGCAATTACTTCTTGGGTTGCCATAGCAGTCAACAAGTACGAATATAAGAAGAAGGAGCAGTTATCAAAGCATAGTCGTAGAGTCAATTACTATGCCAAGACAGCTAAGGATTTTTCTTATGGTAAGGATGTCAGGCTCTATGATTTAAAAGAACGGATTCTAGATAATTTTAACACAGAAATAAAAGGCTATATAGGTGCATTTAAGCTCATAAAGAATAGAGAATATGCTCTGGGATTTCTATCACTTCTGACACTTTTACTATCAGATATTTGCACTTATGGAATTCTTACATATCTGGTAATAAAGGGTATGCCTATAGCTGATTTTTCTATGTATATTATAGCAACATCCACTTTGTCAATAAAAATGACCAATCTTTCAGAAAATATTACATATATTATGCGTGAATATATGTATGTTAAGGATCTTTTCAAATTCCTTGATGAAAACCTTGTTGAAGATGATGGAGAAAGATTAGCTGTACCAGGGGATATCCCTCTTGAAGTTGAGTTTAGTCATGTAACATTTAAGTATCCTGACACTGACAATAACATCTTTGAAGACTTTTCCCTAAAGATACCTGCCGGGCAAAAGCTTGCTCTTGTTGGTATTAATGGGGCTGGAAAGACTACCTTTGTAAAGCTACTAACTGGTTTATTTACACCGGATTCTGGCAGAATTCTTATAAACGGCCATGATATAAGGGAATACAAAAAATCTGAATTATACAAAATGTTTGCTGTGGTATTTCAAGATGTAAATATTCTGGCCTATACTATTGCAGAAAACATTGCCTGCAGCCAGGATAATATTGATTATGATAAAGTCAATAGCGTTCTAAAGCAAGTGGGACTATACGACAAGATTCAAGGTCTCCCAAAAGGTGTAAATACTATGTTGCTTAAAATTATCGACGAGGAAGGTACTGTACTTTCCGGTGGTGAAAGCCAGAAACTAGCCATAGCTAGAGCTTTGTATAAGGGTGGCAATTGTGTAATTATGGATGAACCCACAGCAGCCCTGGATGCCTTGGCAGAACAGGAAATATATGAAGAATTTGACGCACTTACTAAAACAAAAACTTCTATATACATTTCCCATAGGCTGGCCTCAACAAAATTCTGTGATGTAATTGCTATGATAGATGGAACTGGACTTATAGAATACGGTAGCCACGATGAATTGATGAAACTGGGCGGAGAATATTACAAAATGTTCATAACCCAAGGCAAATATTATCAGGAAGGTGGTGCTTTGGCATGAAAAATAAAATAAAGATTAAAATGGTCATGAAACTTGTCTGGAGCATCAGTCCTTCTTATTTCTTCATGCTAATATTTAATTCGCTTATATTTACTGGACAAATTTTATTAAATGTTATCTTACCTAAGTATCTAATTGATGAGCTGACAGGTAATAGGGATTATAATATGCTTATATTCTGGGTTGTGGCTATTGTAGCTAATAACCTAATATTTAGTTTTTTGAAAAAAAGTTTAAAAAGACTCTTAGATATTAAGGATAAAGAAGTTATGTGGCAGGTTGAACGAGAATTTGCTAAAAAAGTAATGTCCGTAGAATATTGGCATCTGGAGGACCCTTATTATCTTGATTTAAAGGAACGGGCCAGTTTTGCCATGCAAAACCAAAGTGCCATATCTAACCTTATTGCTAATACAATAACTTTATTAAATCAAATATTCGCTGTTATTGGACTCATAGCAATTATGTTGCAGCTTTCATGGGTATTAGTGGTCACTTTATTAGTAACTGTATTTTTAATAATAGTAATCCAAGTCAACAATATGGGCTATCAACAGAAATTTTTCAGTGAAATAATTCCTGTAAATCGTAAATACGGATATTACATTAATTTAGTCTATGACAAAATATATCATAAGGATTTTCGCTTATTTGATATGAGTAAGATGCTTGTACAAACAACTGATTCTTATAATAAGGAAATTAGTACTTGGTTTTGTAAATTCTTTAAGAGATTGGGTATATCCATGGGTTTATTCCAAGTAATAGTGGTTCTTCAAACAGTCTTTGCCTATGGTTTTGTTGGATCACAGACCTTAAAAGGATCTATAGGTATCGGAGACCTTACTATGTATGTATCCTCTGCAATCAATTTTTCCTCTTCAATAATAAGTGCTGGGTATGCTCTTGTAGGTATTTTTCAGATCTTAGGCTATTTAGAGCCCTTTGTAGAGTTGATGAGTGTATCTGATGAGGCTGAGTGTACAGGAAGTATGATTTTAGAAAATGTTGATTCCATACGTTTTGAAAATGTAACCTTTTCCTATCCTAAGACCGATAAAAAAGTTCTAGATAACATATCCTTTGAAATCCGCAAGGGTGAAAAGGTTAGTATCGTCGGGCTAAACGGTGCTGGAAAAAGTACCGTTGTTAAGCTCATATGCCGACTATACCAGCCAGATTCAGGTACTATATATATTAATGATACAGATATATTTGAGTATGAGCACAAATCTTACCTATCACGAATAGCTGCTGTATTTCAGGATTATAAATTATTCAATTTCTCCATTCAAGAGAATATCACCTGTAAGCCTGTGGGTATAGATAATGATAGGGTAGATAAAATTCTTGATGAAGTAGAGATAACAGATAAGGTAAAATCCCTGCCAAAAGGTATAAACACTCTTTTTGGTAAGGAATACGACGAAGAAGGGGTAGAATTCTCAGGTGGTCAGTCACAAAAAATCGCCATAGCAAGAGCCTTATATAAGGACGCTTCATTAGTAATCCTAGATGAGCCAACTTCTGCCCTGGATCCTATGGCTGAAGCAGAAATCTATGAGAACTTTAATAATATGGTAGGTAATAAGACTGCCATATATATTTCCCATAGAATGTCCTCATCAGTATTTTGTGACAGAATCCTTGTTATTAATAAGGGTATTGTAGAAGCTTATGATACCCATAAAAAGCTGATGGAGAATACTGAAGGGCTTTACTATAAGTTATTCATTTCCCAAGCTAGCAATTATAATATAAACGTCTAAACTGTATGGCATAACTAAGGTTACTGTAAATTAGCTGGCATCCAAAGTGCTCCCTGTCTGATTGACAGAGAGCACTTTGGATGGTTATATTTAATTTATTGAATACTCATTGCTTTGATACTAGCTATTGGATAGTAGCTAAAACTGCCTTTGCTTCCTCATCAGAATAACCATATATGAATTTGTACAGCTCAATTAAGTTTGTCTCCCAGTCAAGGATTATTGGATAACCGACACCGTTATATTTCTTAGGAGCTTCATAAGCTCCATCAACAGGGATTCTAAAACTATCCAGGGTAGTCATCTTATTTTCAACAACTAATTCCAGCATATTCTCAATCTGTGGCTGATTCAAATCTGTTGTAACATAGCCTAGGCCTTCCTTTGTAATAGATAGGATCTTAAAAATATTCTTAGATGACATTAGACTATCGAACATTGCAGTTAATGCCCTTTGTTGACGAACCACACGGCCATAATCATAGTTTGCACCACCCAAAGTCTTAACCTTCCTGACTCTTACATAGCCCATCACTTGATTTCCGTTAAGCTTGTTCTTACCAGCTACAACATTTCTATTAGATTTCTCTGATATATAATTGGTTTTATTAAGATATTCCGCTTCGTCCTTGCCAAGTTCAATGGTAACCCCACCAAGTAAATCTACTAAACTTTCAAAGGCCTTGAAATCAACAGAGGCATATCCACTAATGGGTATCATATAATTTTTCTCTATTGTATCTATTAACAGTTCTACTCCACCCCTAGAATATGCAGAGTTTAACTTATTAGCTTTATGCCCTGGTATTTCCACATAGCTATCCCTAAGAAGGGATGTTAGCTTTATCTTACCATCCTTAGTATTAAGTGATACAATCAACATGGCATCGGTATTTTTTGCACCGCCAATCTTCTCAATTCCAAAGATTAAGTAATTAACTACATAATCTTCATGGACCACATCTTTTGAAGGCTCTCTCTTATTAATTACCTCTTTATTATCTTCTCCTTTAGGAGAAGGTTTTTGTATATTACTATAAACAAACTTACTTGCCAACTTATATATTATACTCCTACCTGGTTTTGTTCCTACGGCTAGGACGACTATAAGTAGCAATGAAAGAAGAATCATACCAAATGCCTTAAGTAGACGATGTTTTTTCTTTTTGACATTATTCTTCTTATTGTAATTCTTACTTTTGTTTTTCTTTATCTGAGGATTATTTTCATCCTCCATTATATCAAGCACTTGTTGCTTTAATCTCTCTTGAACTTTCTTATCCTCCATAATTTCTCCTCTTTATATAAATATATCTATCAAATCATCAATAATTGAATTCCTTACATAAGATGACTATAGCCTTCATAATATGCTATCTTATTTTAGCACATAATCTCGAAATTTGAAGTCCTAGCTTAATACTTAATGAAATCTTAAGAATCATAAAATATTACTTATAGATTTATAAGGGTGGAATATAAAATTACAGCTAGCCAGTAAAATATTCCCCTATTCTTCCTGAAACTTTGGATTGACATATTTTTTAGTTTTGATATACTTTATATTACTGGGGCATTAGCGCAGCTGGGAGCGCACCACACTGGCAGTGTGGGGGTCAGGGGTTCGAATCCCCTATGCTCCACTAAAGATTTGGAGTCATAGCTCAGCTGGGACGAGCGTTCGCTTGACGTGCGAAAGGTCATGGGTTCGAACCCCTTTGACTCCATTATATGCCTGTCATAAGTTGATGACATTAATGAAGACTCATCCTTGGATGAGTCTTCATTATCCCCATATACCTATGCCAATGATTGGCATTTCATAAGAAAATATCATATTCTATTCTCTTTCTACTATGCTACTTGTTTCTTTTATAACTTCAACCACTTGTTCAGGTGGTAAAGGTACACATAGTAGAAATCCCTGTCCTCCTTCGCAGAAGTTCTTCTGTAAATATTCCAATTGCTCCTTAGTCTCAATTCCTTCCGCTACCACCTTAAAATTCAAGTCCCGTGCCATTGAAAGAATGTTTTTTGTGATGGCTCTTTCATCATTTCCATCAGGTATTGAGTTAATGAAGCTTCTATCTATCTTGATAATATCAATTGGTAATCTTACAAGATGTGTTAATGAGGAGTAGCCTGTCCCAAAGTCATCTAAGGCAATTTTAATTCCCAGACTTTTTAGTCTGTTTAGCCTTACCATGGCCAAATCTATGTTTTCAATAACTGTTGTTTCTGTGATTTCAAATATTAGTGTATTATAATTTATTTTATAGGAGGATATGATCTCTTCAATTAATCTAAAATCATCTTCACTTTCTATGGATTTGCTTGACAAGTTAATGGATAGCTCGATATGCCCTAGTCCCTGCCGTTCCCATTCAAGCTTCTGCTCTAATGCCTTTCGAATTATTGTCCGCTCAAGCTCGTAGATTAAATTGGTTTTTTCTGCTATAGGAATGAAGCAATCCGGTGAAATTATTCCCTTTTCTGGTGAAACCCATCTTACTAAAGCCTCCACTCCCATAATCTTGCTGGTGGCTAAATTGTATTCTGGTTGATAAAACAAAACAAACTCATCTCTATTTATGCCCATATGAATTTTTTTCACCATTTTTGTTTTGCCAAACTTCCTCCTGATTTGATTTTTAATCGTATGTATCTTTGATATCGGTAAACCCTTATTAGTGTCATAGTATCTTTGCTGCTTTTTTGATTTCCCCATATGCAATCTCTCTTATGTTGGTTTGTCTGTTGTTATGCATAATTAGATAATAATCCATCATAAATATAAAAACCATGTCGTATTTGGAAAACTTTTATTAAAAATTTTCCAAATACGACATGTTAATTTAATTATAGGCATAATATAATGATGTTGTTTAACAAACCCATATTAACCCAAACAATGATTGAAGGAGGTTCTTTAAATGAAAAATTTAAGAAGATTACTTGCTGTTACTACATTACTAATGGTACTAAGTTTTCTGCTCCCAGTCGGACAAATTGATACTACATACAATGAAGACATAGACGTATGCAGTGACTCCATTGAAATCGAAACTATGGACGTTGTCAGTGATGCTCCTCCTACCGATATAATTAGCATTGCTAGCGATTTTCCGCCTCATGATACCATCGGCATTGCTAGTGATTTTCCGCCTCACGATACCATAGGCATTGCTAGTGATTTTCCGCCTCATGATACCATAGGCATTGCTAGTGATTTTCCGCCTCACGATACTATAGGTATTGCTAGTGATTTTCCGCCTCACGATACCATCGGTATTGCATAGAATTAATATTCCTAGTTGGTATCATAATGAGACATCATACGTTTATGGATAAACTTAGCAGCATATGATTGTTGCAAAGCAGATGCAATATAATAAGCTTTCCTAAGATAGCTGATACATTCTCTCTTGTTCTCCTGTGAAAGTACTCCCTTTTCTATTAATTGCTCCTTGTTCCAAGCATAATTATATAATAGTGTGGGGAGTACATTTCCTATTTTAAACTTTTTACTAATCTCTATTCCTTCTATAGCTGTTTCAATTGCCTTCTGATGTTTCTCTATTAAACCATACCACTTTGACAGATTACTAAGTATCACTACTTGCATGATAACTCTCTGGTCTTCGTCCATATAACTAAGCCTTAATGCACTATATGCTCCTTCTAAAATTCTTATCCCCTCTTGGTAATCTCCTTTTTCTGAGTAAGCAGTAGAAATATTTAGTATTAATACTGTTTCATTATATGTTAGTGGCCATTTAGCAAGAGATATTTCACCATATTTAGGAATAGTTATACGTATTGCCTTTTGAAGTTCCTCAAGAAATTCATCAGGACTGATACGCCCTAACCTATAATTAATTAAGCTTTCTGCACGGATGATATATTGCCTATCAAGCGGTGTTCCTCCCATCCTTTTTACTATGTCCTCTAGTATGTATTCTGCCTTATGGAAGTTATAGACTTGAATACATTCTTCGAAGTCCCTAGTTTTTTCAAGCACTTGAAAATCAGAAACCGATTGCATAGAATAAGCACGCTCTCTGACTCTACCCATACGCTCCATTAGAAGTTCATATACATCCTTACTGGGATTTTGCCTTCCACTCTCTATCCTAGATAAGGTCTCCACGGAACAGATTTCTAGGCTTAACTCTTCCTGGGTAATTGATAGAGATTTTCTTGTCATGCGAATAATATCTCCTAATCGATATCTTCCCATTGATATTCCTCCTGTACATGTTTTAGGATTTTATCTGCCTCTGTAAAATCACCACAAAATTCCAATGTGTAATACGCCTCTAAGAACATCTTAAGGCATTCCTTCTTATTATCACCAACCCAATTACCGGAAGATTTCAAAGTCCTCTCAGAAGCCTGGGCCTTAATATGGATTAAATCTCCCAGATACGTCATCTTATAGGATCCCTTATGATTTTCAAGTCCCTTATTACATATTTTCAGAGCTTTATCTAATTGATTTTGTTCTATGTAAAACTTACCTGCTACGGCTGCTACCTTAGGATAATTCCTTCTGTTTTGCTCCATATGTTTATGCCAATAAAGATATTCTATTAGCTGATCAATTATCTTTTCTGCAGAATCTTTCATTCTTGAAGCTATCATTTTCTCTAGAATATCCATTATTATATTAAATTCTGATTCACTTAAAAAATATTCATATATAGAACTTGTATTAAAATCAGGTACTGTATAAGTAATCCCCTCCATTAATAAGTCTATGGTCTTTTCTGACTTCCCACCTTCTAATTCATTAAGATGGGCTTGTCTTACTATAACAAATTGTTTATGGGGGGATACTTTACCTTCAACCATCTTATCATACTCATTAATTAATCTATAAGCTTCTTCTATATCATTATCTTCAATTCGTTTGCATATTTCCTTCCTACAAAGATAGGCTTCATAGTCAAAATCAGTAAGTATAATTTCAAACTGATTCGGTGTTTTACCTAAGCGTTCTAATAGAGTCTCTAATAAAAGGGCATCTGCATCTCTTTCTCCTGCCTCTATCCTTGATAAAGTAGATACAGAGCAAAGCCCTTTACATAATTTGCTTTGGGATATTTCATATAATTCTCTAAAATATTGAATAGCAGTACCAATGTGGTTATTTTCAAATTCAGCCTCTTTAAACATCATTTAACTCCTATAACTATTATTACAGAATATATTAATATTTTACAATATAATGCATATTAATACAAACTAATTCCGTAATCTTTATCTGATATGTATATATATTTATTTTTCTTATAATTCCCAAAACGTTTCTCTTCTTATTATAGTATATATAATATTAAAAAGAAAGGCAGCTTCAAATATCATTAAGGATTTTCCTTTTTATATTTGATACTGCCATCTTTTATATTAATTGATTATCCATTTTTAAAAACAGCTATGAAATAATATCCTATTAAGATTTATTCTATCATATTCCCACCTGTTCCTACGCCAGCGAAAACCTTCTATGGTATTACGTCCCTGAAAGATTGGGTAAAACCAGAAATTGTTGCCGTTGACCAACCATATATAGGTAAACCTGTTAAGGCAATTTCTGAAATTTCTTGGACGTCTTCTAAAATCCATGATTCTTCTACTAAAAGGTCCCCCATCTCTTGAGGGTTCGAAAAATAATTGTTGCTCTTCTTCCCGGGGAAGCTCCGGTGTAAATCTTGGCGGTGCAGAGGGTGGTTGAGCTGATGGTCTTCCTGGACCAAATCCTGGACCTGGCATTCCTGGGGGTCTTTGACCTGGACCGGGCATTCCCGGGGGTCTTTGACCTGGACCAAGACCGGGCATTCCTGGGGGCCTTTGATTAGGACCTGGGGTTCTTGGGGTAAATTGCTGATTTTTCACAAGTTGTTGCTCTTGATCAATATTTTTTATATCTTTATCATCTTTCAATAGAGCTAACCTCTTTCTACATATATATTCACATAATATTTTATGAACAATAGAGAAAAAGGTGAAGTATCTAAAACTCCTTTTTGCGATAAATTCGGATTGATATCATCAAATACATTATCAATAGAAGCGAAACATTATATTAATCTAGCTTCTTAATAGTTAAATCTCCGCTAGAAGTGTTTACCTTATATCTACTCTTTCCCTTTTTTATTATAGGAAGCTCACTTTCCAAATCTCCAGAGGCGGTATCATAAGAGATATTGAAATCATCAAACTCTGGTAACACTAAAGTAATATCACCTGAAGAAGTGTTAAATCTAAAGGATTCAGGCACAGTATCACTAGTTATATAGTGATTCCCCGATGTACTATCTCCCCGTAGAGTCTTAAAGCTCCCATAGAATTTTACTGCTCCTGATGTGCTATCAAAGGATGCCTTGTTCGTTATTACCTGCTCCAATTTTGAATCACCTGAAGTAGTATTAATTGATATCTCCTCTCCGACAAGATCATTAATAGTAATCTTCCCTGAGGTGGAGTTTACAAACAAACTTGATATTTCTGATTTATTTAGTATTGAATCACCTGAGCTAGCAGATATATGCAGTCTGCTAATATCTGAATCATGTAGCTGCACATCTCCTGAAGTCATATCTATATCCACCTTTGTTGCCTTAATATTCTTTAAGAAGGAATCACCTGATGAACTTTCAAGATCGATTTCTTCAGCTACAATGTCATAGATTTTAAGATCGGAAGATGTTCTATCAATTATTACATTTTTAAGTTCCTTAGCTAATTCTTCAGGTACAAAAACCTCTAGCTTTTTTGCGGGAATCAGCATATTAATATTCCTCTTGCTATAATTAACATTTAGTAAATTACCCCTACTATCTAGCTTAATATATTCATTCTCCTTAAGCTCTCTTTGAGCATACTCAACAATTAAAATATCATTTTCGTTGTATGGACTTATAATAATATCACCAGCCAGCCATGACACACGGAGGTTTTTTATTTTTGAGCTATCTAAAGAATATCGTGCCACTTCATTATAAGGTCCATTTAAACTTTCAATACCTGAGAACACATTCCATGACCCCAAATTAATATTTACGAGAAACCATATACTAAAGCCTAACAAAACCACTAATACAATAGACCAACAAACTATTTGAACTTTCTTATATACGCTCATACGACCCCTCATTTCTTAATAGCTGCAAATATATTAATCAACGCTTCTATAGCTATACCAATAATAAAAACAATCCATGTTAGATGCCAGTCGTAGGTAATAAAACTTATTATAAAATATAGTGCTATCAGAAGTGCCCAGAGTGCCACAGATATAGAGATCCTTGTGGATCTTTTTTGTGACTTTTCCATCTTCCATTCTCTGAATTCATTAACCATGGTCGAGCCGTCTATTATGGGTTTTGGCTTTGACATGACATTGTAAATCAATAACCCAGTGCCTAGAGCAATAAAGATAAAAAACCCTATAACGCCTGTAAAGAACTTAATGTTTGAATTAAGGCACATTAATATAGGTACTAGGGATAGCATATAACACATAACACCAATGGATACTAGCATTGCAGATTTTTGCCTTGCAACATTCATGTCAACCATAACACTGGGCTTCTCCATATCATCAATTAATTCATTGATGTCACCTATGCCTGCCACGGCTATATTATAAGCATCGTCTTCCCCTTTGCCTTCATGTATCAGATCCTCGTACTTTTCAATAAGGTTTTGAAGCATTTCCTCTTTAAGTTCAACCATACTCTTGGTTTGAGGCACATTTTCAAAAAGGCCTTCAATATATCTGCGAAGCTTATCATTCATACTACTCATCCTCCAATTCAATTAGACTATCTATCATAGATTTTGCGGTCTTCCATTCAGCCATAAGCCGCATATAAGTATCTCTTCCTGTCTCAGTAATCTTGTAGTATCTTCTTCGTGCTCCTGTCTTTTCGTCTCCCCAATAAGACAAGATATAGCCTGCATTCTCCATTCGGCGGAAGGCAGAATATAGTGTTGCTTCCTTTAATTCATAACGTCCAGCTGTCTTTTGCTGGATTGTTTTATTGATTTCATAGCCGTAACTATCATTATAGTATAGCTGTGCAAGAATTATTGTGTCTGTATGTCCTCTTATCAAATCCGATGCAATAGACAATCAATCAACTCCTCTCTAAGTTATTTCCATAATTTTGTTATAGCATATCAAATTATACTTCGCCTGTCAAGGTATATTATAAAATAAAGTATATATATCTTTTCTTTAGTAAATAGAGATCTGGTCTAATATGATAATTTAAGAAAGATTTTGTGCTCTTTCTAAACAAAAAAGATCCAGCTCCTTTTATCTATGCTGAATCTCTTTTGTATTCTATATTTAATAAAAATTATTTAAGCTCAATATAAGCCTTTATTAGCTTTAAGGTATTCTCAAGTCCTTTAATATGAGTTCTCTCCATACCGTGTGATGAATGGACGCCCTGTCCGATTAAGGCTCCTTTGATGTCATGTCCCCCTCTAAGGGCCGCTGATACATCAGAACCATAATGGGGAAAGATATCTACTACAAAATCAATCTTATTCTCCTTAGCCAAATCAATCAGTCTGTTTGTCATGTCATAATCATAAGGACCTGTTGAATCCTTTGCACAGATAGATACCTTGTATTCGGATCCATTTAAATCATCTCCCATTGCTCCCATATCCACTGCAAGAATCTCTTTTATATCCTCAGGTATCCAGCTGGCACCAAATCCCACTTCCTCATAATTACTAATTAATATCTTAATACGATTTTTAGGAGTAAGTTTATTTTCAGACATTTCCTTAAGCATTCCTAGTATAACAGCCACTGATGCCTTGTCATCAAGATGTCTAGATTTAATAAATCCGTTTTTTGTATATTCAAATTCAGCATCAAAGCTTATATAGTCCCCACTATCTATTCCAAGAGCTAATACATCTTCCCTACTTTCTACCATCTCATCAATACGAACCAACATGTTTCTATCAGTTCTTTCCATAGTCTTAGCATCATCATAACTATGAACTGAAGAACTTTTAATAAGAATTGTTCCAGTATATACCTGGCCATCTCTAGTATGTACCTTACAATAACTTCCTTCAACACTATGCATGGTATATCCCCCTACCATGGTAAATCTTAATGTGCCATTACTATCAATAGAACGGACCATAGCACCCAAAGTATCTACATGAGCAGACAAGCCTATGGTTTCCCTCTCTCTTCCCTCAACAGTACTAATAAGACCGCCCTTTTGGCTCATTTCACAGCTATAGCCAAAACCTTCTGCTTCTTCTCTTACAAACTCCATAACCTTTTTTGTAAAGCCTGACGGGCTTGGTATATTAACCAGTGTCTGAATGGTTTCAATAATATAATCTAATGTTTCCATAGTTTTAAATCTCCCTTTTTATTTATTTTCAACCTTATAATTTATAGTTTTCCATATGAATTTCTTTAATATAACTTTCATCAATATCAATTACTTAATATAACTTTCATCAATATCAATTTCTTAAATATACTATCATTAATAATAATTCTTCTATATAACATTCATCAATATTGATTTCTTAATATTAATCTCTACCATATAATTTTCTCATAGTATATATAGGTCTTGCTTCTAACATACTACCTTAAAAATCTTACTATGTAAATAATATCTTCTTTTATCTGTTTGTATTTTGAAACTTGTAATCAAGTACCATCAAGAATTATTTGACTGCTTATAAGCAATAATAAGATAAAATGTTGCAAAACTGGAACTTGATAATTGCATTTTAGAATACTAAATTAGAATATTAATTCAGAATGGAGGATTCATATGGGAGTATCACATAAGGGAGCGATATCACTTGGACTTTTATATATACCGATCAGTCTATACACAACCACTAGGAATAATGATGTGAAATTTAATCAACTTTGTAAGGATACCAAGGAACGAGTAAGATATAAAAAATACTGCCCCAGCTGCAATAAGGAAGTAAAATCCGATGATATCATTAAGGGATATGAATATGATACTGACAAATATGTGGTGATGACTCAGGATGAGCTTGAAAAAATCAAGACAAAGAAGG
>JAAYRE010000205.1 GCA_012518935.1 Clostridiales bacterium | reverse complement strand
GGAGGTGCAGAGGGGGCAATTGATGCATCTAACATCCTTAAACCCTCACTTGCCAGAGGTGAGCTTCAGATTGTTGGAGCAACAACCAGAGATGAATATCGTAAATATATTGAAAAAGATGCAGCTTTGGAGAGAAGATTTCAACCTGTTGATGTAGAGGAACCTTCCGAAGAAGAAGCAATTCAGATTATGTTTGGACTTCGTGATAAATATGAAGCACATCACAAGGTTAGAATAACAGACAATGCTCTTATTGCTACAGTAAAGCTTTCTAGTCGTTATATTAATGACCGTTATCTTCCTGATAAGGCAATTGACTTAATGGACGAAGCAGCCTCTAAGGTACGCCTAAGCACTTATACAGCTTCTCCAGCAATACAGGATATGGAGAAGGAGATAGCTAATCTTGAGGAGCAGAAGGAAAAAGCAATTAAAGAAGAAGCTTATGAAAGGGCTGGAGAGATAAAAAAACAACAGGAGATTATTCAAGAGAAGCTAGAAAAGCAAAAAGTTCTTGAAGAAAAACGAAGAACTGAAGAACAACTTGTTGTTAGTGAAAATGAAATTGCCGATATAATATCTAGCTGGACTAAGATTCCTGTACAAAAGTTAGAGGAAGAAGAGGCCACCAGATTACAGAATCTTGAAAATATACTTCATGAAAGAGTTATTGGGCAAGAAGAAGCAGTTTCAGCTGTTGCAAAAGCAATTCGAAGGGGAAGAGTTGGATTAAAAGATCCTAATAGACCAATTGGTTCCTTCCTATTCCTTGGACCAACCGGTGTAGGAAAGACAGAGCTATCAAAGGCATTATCAGAAGCAATGTTTGGTAGTGAAAATGCTATTATCCGTGTAGATATGTCAGAATATATGGAGAAGCATAGCGTAAGTAAGTTAATAGGCTCACCTCCCGGATATGTAGGATATGATGAAGGTGGCCAATTAAGTGAAAAAGTAAGACGCAGTCCTTATTCTGTTATCCTATTTGATGAAATAGAAAAAGCTCATCCAGATGTATTTAATATACTTTTGCAGGTATTAGATGACGGACATATTACAGATGCTCAGGGAAGAAGAGTAAGCTTTAAAAATACTATTATAATTATGAGCTCCAATGCAGGGGCTCAGAATATCATATCTCCTAAAAGATTGGGATTTGCCTCTGTGATTGATGAAAAGGAAGATTATAAGAGAATGAAAGAAGGGGTTATGGATGAGGTCAAAAAGATATTTAGACCAGAGTTCATTAACCGTATAGATGAAATAATTGTATTCCATTCACTTACCAGAGAAAACATAAAAGAGATAGTTGGTATAATGGTTGCGAATATTTCAAAAAGAAGTAAATCACAGATGAATATTTCTTTAGAAACCACAGATAAGCTATTGGATTATTTGGTTGAAGTGGGCTATGACGAAAAATTCGGTGCAAGACCACTACGGAGAGCAATTCAGACTAATGTGGAAGATAAGTTGGCAGAAGCCATCCTAGCAGGTGAAGTTAAGGAGGGCGATTTGGTAACAGTAGATTTCCTTGACAATGAAGTAGTGCTAAAAGCTATCCAAGAGCCTATAGAAACATAATTCCATACAAATACTATTAGGAGGGTCATATTATGGCTGTTATTCAAGAGTTAATACGCAAAGAAGAAGATGGAACATTAAGTTTTGGCAACTATTTATTGGATGTAAAAACCAAGGTAACTGACTATGAGCATGAAGGAGATTTATACAAAGTAAAAACATATCGCAAGATAACAAAACTTGAGAGAAATGGTATGTTTGTATATGAATCAGTACCGGGAACCGCAGTCTATAATTTTAAAGAGAAAGAAAATGAGTTATCATTTGAAGTAACCGGAAAAGATACTGCTCAGATAACCCTTGAACTTGAAGCAGAAAAAGAGTATGAGATATATAAGAACCAGTCATTTTTAGGTGAGATAAAAACAAACCTAGGTGGCAAACTAATGTTTAGTGTGGAATTAAGCGAAGATAGAAATGATTTTATAAAGGTGGTAAAACTCTAGAATGGCAAAAGCGAAAACAATTTTCTTCTGTAAAGAATGTGGATACGAATCCTCTAAGTGGCTAGGTCAATGCCCAGGTTGTAAAGAATGGGATGTATTTGTGGAGGAACCTATAGTTAGAAAGGGCAAATCCCCTTCCTCTAATTTGGAGGCCAAAGAACCAGTCTTATTATCTAGTGTCAAGATTGAGAATGAAACAAGAATAAGCTCTGGGATTGGTGAATTAGATCGGGTCCTTGGTGGAGGCATTGTACCGGGTAGCCTGGTTTTGGTTGGTGGAGATCCGGGTATTGGCAAATCTACATTGCTTTTACAGACATGTCGTGAAATTGTTAATTCAGGAAAAAAGGTATTATATGTATCCGGGGAGGAATCCCAGGCTCAGATAAAAATGAGAGCAGATAGGCTCGGTGCTTTTAGCGGCGAGCTTCTGCTCCTTTGTGAGACTAATTTAGATTTGATAGAGACTGTTGTATATAAGCATAATCCTAACATCATAGTTATAGACTCCATTCAGACTATGTACAAGGAGGATATATCTTCAGCTCCCGGTAGTGTAGGACAAGTAAGAGAAGCTACAGGTAGCTTAATGAGGATGGCAAAGAGCACAGGTATAACCATATTTATCATAGGTCATGTGACAAAAGAAGGTATGGTAGCAGGCCCTAGGGTACTTGAACATATGGTTGATACAGTGCTATATTTTGAAGGAGATAAGTATGCCTCATATCGAGTGCTTCGTGCAGTAAAAAATCGATTTGGTTCAACCAATGAAATAGGTGTATTTGAGATGCAACATTCTGGCTTGGCAGAAGTCAAAAATCCATCAGAATATATGCTAACTGGTAGACCTGAAGGAGAGCCTGGTTCTGTGGTATCATCCTCAATAGAAGGCACAAGACCTATTCTTGTGGAAGTACAGGCATTAATCAGTAGGACAAGCTTTAACCTTCCAAAAAGAACAGCTGCCGGTACTGATTATAATAGAGTAAATCTACTAATGGCAGTGTTGGAAAAACGCCTAGGTATTCAGCTGGGAGATTGTGATGCTTATGTGAATGTTGCAGGAGGTATGAGAATTACAGAACCAGCCATAGATCTGGCAATTACAACCGCTATTCTATCTAGCTTTAGAAATATTGCCATAAAGGGTAACACAATAGTCTTTGGTGAACTTGGGCTTACGGGAGAGATTCGTGCTGTAAACATGGCAGAACAGCGGGTTATGGAAGCGGCAAAGATGGGATTTGAGGTTTGCATCCTTCCACAAGCAAATAAGGAAAATATTAAGTCAAAAACAGACATGAAGCTTGTTGGCATAAGAAGTGTGCAAGAGTTACTGGATTACATAAAAGAGAATAGATAATAGGCAAACAATGGGAGCACATTTATGGTAAATGAGAATAAAGACTTATATAGTCAAATGTTAAATAAAATAGATGAATTAAACAAAACAGACAAACCCTCCATAATAGCCATTGATGGAATGTGTGGAAGTGGTAAAAGTTATCTAGCAGATTTACTAGCAAGCAGATATGAATCTAATGTGTTTCATATGGATGATTATTTTCTGCCCCTAGACATGAGGACAGAAAGCAGATTAACTGAACCTGGAGGAAACGTACATTATGAAAGATTCAAGGAAGAAGTATTGGATCCTCTTAGTCTACATAAAGATGTAATCTACAAGCCATATATCTGTGGATTATGGAAGTACGATGAGCCAAGAAAAGTAGAAATTAAAAAGTTGAATATTGTCGAAGGGTCTTATAGCATGCATCCATATTTGAATAAAGCATATGATTTATCAATATTTTTAGAGGTAGATGAAAGTGAGCAGCATAGTCGAATATCTCAGCGGAAGGAAAAAAATGATGTGCAACAATTTATAGATAAGTGGATACCTATGGAGAAGCAATATTTTAATTATTATAATATTCCAAGCTTATGTGACATAATCTTGGATACAAGTGTAATATAATTTTTAAAAAACCTTAGAAAACAGGTCTTATTAAAATTTGGTAAGTTGTAAAATAAAGTGACGGGAAATTGAATAAAAAAAGACACATGGTAGTTCTTCATTGTATAATGTAATCACCACAAAAACATTTACAAAGGAGAAGCAACTACCATGTGCAAAACTAAT